>CAJWMX010000016.1 GCA_913043805.1 uncultured Acidobacteriota bacterium
TGCTGTTGCTGTGTACGGCGCTCTCGATCTACTCCATCCGCTATCTGGAACACCGGGTGGAGGTGCTCTACGGCGAGCGGAGCCGAGAGGAGCAGACCAGCTACTACGCCAGGTTCTTCTACCTGCTACCGCTGTTTCCGGTGGGGTTCATCGGGACCATCCTGAGCACCAATCTCGTGTCGGTCTACTTCTTCATGGAGGTGCTGACCCTCACGCTGTTCTTCCTGATGGCGTTCTTCGGCTACCGGGAACGAGTCCGTGTCGCCTTCATCAGTTTGTCGTGGGGCATCATCGGCGCGCTGCTCTTCCTGGTGGCGGCCCTCATCGTCTACAGCCAGACCGGCAGCCTCGAGATCTCGGATATCGGCCAGATGGCGCGCACGCCGCTGGTCACCCTCACGATCGGACTGTTTCTGGTCAGTCTGATGATGAAGCTGGCGGTCCTGCCGTTCCATGTCTGGATGCCGTCGGTCCATGCCGAGCACCCGACCTGCATCGCGGGCCTGCTGGCGGTCTACGCCAACCTCGCCGTCTACATCCTGATCCGGGTGACGGTGATTCCGCTGAGCGAGGACTTTGCGGTATTCGGGACGCCGCTGATGATCGCGGCGCTCGTCACCATGGTCTATGGGTCGCTGCTGACCATGGCCCAGACCGACATCAAGCGGCTGGCGGCCTGTTCCACCATCAGCCAGAGCGCCTATTCCGTCCTCGGCCTCGGCGCGCTCACCACCGCCGGGCTCGAAGGGGGCATGTTCTTCTTCCTCAGCCACGTCATGGGGAAGACCGTCTTCTTCTCCACCGCGGGCATCGTGGTCTACACCACCGGCGTCCGCGACATGCGCCAGATGGGAGGACTGGCCCGCAAGATGCCGGTCACGGCCGGGCTCTGGGTGGTGGGTTGCATGATGCTCTCCGGCTTCCCGCCCTTCAGCAGCTTCACCGCCGAATGGATCATGTTCACCGGCATCTTCGAGCGGGGAATGCTGAGCGGCCCGCTTGCCGTCGGCGTGGCCATCGGCGGCCTGCTAGCTATCATGCTCACGGTGGCCTACACCTTCGGGGCGGCCCGACAGATCTTCTTTGGCCCGCTCAACCCCGCCCTGGAGGACAAACCGCTGAAGGATCCGAAGTGGACGATGACCGTCCCGCTTGTGATCGTGGCGACGGTCTCGCTGATGATGGGGCTCTATCCGCGGGTGGTCATGGACCTGCTGCATACCGTGCTCGGCGCCAGCTGAGCGTCCCGCCGCAGGACGTTGGATGCTATCCTAGACGGGAATCCGTGATGGTTTTTTGACTCGGGAGGAAGAGATATGACCGGTTACCGCAGCGTAGCCCGGACGTTTTTGGTAGTAGGAGTTGGACTACTCATGACAACTGCACCTGCCATGGCCCAGGAGGCGCCGCAGACCTCATGGGGCGCGCCGGATCTGCAGGGTGTCTGGGACTTCCGGACCCTGACGCCGCTGGAGCGGCCTGAGGACCTGGGAGACAAGGCGTTTCTGACCGCCGAAGAGGCCGCGAATCGTGAGCAGGCGGCCGTCGACCGCAACCAGGAGCTTCTCCTCGCGCCAGCCGAGCGGACCGAGGCCGGTGGGAACCTCGGCGCGTACAACAACTTCTGGATGGACCGCGGGACGACGACGGTGGACAGCCGGCGCACGTCGCTGATCACCGCCCCCCCGAACGGACGGATCCCGCAGGTCACTGACGCCGGTCGCGAGCGGGCTCGCCGGGTTGGGTCGTTCAACGTCGAGATGCCGGAGTCCTACACGGACCTCAGCAACGCCGACCGGTGCATCACCGGCTTCAACGCGGGTCCCCCCATTACGCCGGGTGGCTACAACCAGAACGTGCAGATCTTCCAGACCGAAGACCACGTCGCGCTGATGACCGAGATGGTGCACACCGTCCGGGTGATTCCGATCAACGGCCAGCCGGGCCTGGATGACGCGGTGCGTCAATGGTCCGGGGACTCACGGGGTCACTGGGAAGGCGACACCCTGGTGGTGGAGACCGAGAACTTCCTAGATCACAACGTCCACAGCACCTGGCGCGGCTCCAGCACGAACATGAAGCTGGTGGAACGCTTCTCACGCCTCGACGCCGACACGCTGGTCTACGAGTTCACCGTGAGTGACCCCGCCACCTGGGAATCGTCGTGGACGGCGCAGCACGAGATGAAGCTGAACGAGCTGCCGATGTTCGAGTATGCCTGCCACGAAGGCAACTACTCGATGCCGCAGATGCTCGGCGGCGCGCGGTCCATCGAGGCTCGTGAGGCGGCCGGCGGCCAGTAAGCCCGGACGAACGCAACACACGTCGACTCACGTGGGCGGCGCAGGCGGGGGGCTTCCCTGCTTGCGTCGCCTTTTTTTGTAAGCGGGCGACGGAGCGACGACACCATGACCACCACCCCGACACCCGTCTCCACGCTCTGGGGAATCACCTACTGAGCGATGGTCGTCCACACCCTCACCTACCTTCTGGTGGGAGGGCTCGCCTTCACGTTGTTTGACTACCCGGCCCAGTTCGCCCAGCCCGGGCTCCGAGAGCTGTTCCGGCAAACCGATGATCCGATGGTGATGGCCGGACCGCTCTTCCAGCCGTTGCGGGGAGCGCTGTTCGGCGTCGTGTTCTACTTACTTCGCGAACCGTTCTTCACCCGGTCGCGGGGCTGGCTGACGATCTGGATCACGCTGGTGGTTGTGGGCATTCTGTCCAGGTTCGGACCGGCGCTCGGCTCGATCGAGGGGCTCATCTATGCCCGTGTCCCGGTCGGTTTCCAGCTCGGCTGGGGACTGGTCGAGGTGCTGGCCCAGTCTCTGCTGCTCTCGGTGGGAGTCTGGTACTGGGTGCGACACCCCGAACGGCGACGGCTCACCGTGACCCTGTCGGTGCTCTGCGTGATCAGCTTGTCACTGCCGGTGCGGGGGCTGCTGCTTTCCTGAGGCCGTCGCGGGTAACCAGACGCCACAGGCGGGCGGTCGGGCGACCCCTCCCTCAGGACGCCGGGGAGCGCCGATAGGTTTTCGGCCGCGACCAGTAGCGCCGACGACACCGCGGACACCGGAAGGGCCGGGCACGAGAGATCCAGATCATCGGCCGCTCGCACGCCCGAGGTTGCGACAACCGGCCATCGCGGGCAAGGGCGCTTGGGTCTGGCCATCGTTGAGGTGACTGTTGCGGCTCGTTCGCTCGGCTACGCCGCTTGCCAGCGTGTCGAGGCAGGCTGGGAGCCGGCGACGGGCGGGCCGACGTGAGTAAGAGTGGCGGAGGGAGAGGGATTCGAACCCCCGGAACGGTTTCCCGTTCGGCGGTTTTCAAGACCGCTGCCTTCAACCACTCGGCCATCCCTCCGCTCAGGTGTACTAGGACGTTGGCTCGATGACCTCCTGGCCACCGAGGAACGGGCTGAGCGCCTCGGGCACGACGACGCTACCATCCGCTTGCTGGTAGTTCTCGAGAATCGCAATCAGCGTGCGACCAACGGCCAGCCCGGATCCGTTCAGGGTGTGGACGTGCTCCGCCTTCCCCTTGCCGTCCGGTTTGTACCGAATGGCGGCGCGTCGGGCCTGGAACGCCTCGGTGTTGCTGCAGGATGAAATCTCGCGATACTTCTGCTGCCCGGGAAGCCACACTTCCAGGTCGTAGGTCTTGGACGCCGCAAACCCCATGTCTCCGGTGGAGAGCACCATGGTTCGATAGGGCAACCCAAGTCGCTGCAGCACCGTCTCGGCGTTCAGGGTGAGACGCTCCAGCTCATCGTAGGAGTCTTCTGGCCGGGTCACCGCCACCAGCTCCACCTTGTTGAACTGGTGCTGCCGAATCAGCCCGCGAACATCGGCGCCATAGGATCCGGCCTCGCTCCGGAAGCAGGGGGTAAAGGCGGTGTAGCGGAGCGGGAGCTCGCGACCGTCGAGAATCTCGTCCCGATGCAGGTTCGCGAGCGGCACCTCCGAGGTGGGAATCAGATAGAGGTCCCACTCCCCGCCCACCTTGAAGAGGTCTTCCTCGAACTTCGGTAGCTGGCCGGTGCCGATCAGCGAGGCGCTGTTGGCCATCAACGGCGGCGCCACCTCGGTATAGCCGTGTTCGGTGGTGTGCAGCTCGAGCATGAAGTTGATCAGCGCGCGTTCCAGCCGCGCCCCGGCCCCGGTCAGTACAGTGAACCTGGCCCGCGCCAGCTTGGCGCCCCGTTCGAAGTCGATGATGCCCAGCGCCGGCCCGAGGTCCCAGTGCGCCTGCGGCGTGAACTCGAACGCCGGCGGGTCGCCGTGACGGCGAACCTCGACGTTCTCCGCTTCGCCGGTCCCGACCGGGACGCTCTCATGCGCCAGGTTCGGCAGCGTCAGCAGCACTGACGTCCGCTCATGCTCCACCTCGTGGAGACGCGCCTCCTCGGTGGCGATGGTTTCGGATACGTCGTGGCCCTGCGCCATCAGCTCGGCGGCCGGCTGTCCCTCACGCTTCGCCTTGCCGATCTGCGCGCCTATCGCCTTCTTGGCGTGACGTGCCTCTTCGAGCCGAGGAATCACCGCGCGCCGCTCGGCGTCCAGCCGGCGAACCTCCTGCAGCCGGTCCACGAGGCCATCCCCGCGGTGGCTCAGGCGTGTCTCCACGTCGGAGTCGTCCTCACGAAACAGCGCCGGATCGAGCATGGGCCCATTCTACCCTCGGGGTCGGCGGCTCGCCGGGGCCCGCCCTCGACGCGTGCAGTATGATGCGCACCGATGTCGACGCCGACGCCGATTCGAAAAGTCGTCTTTCCCGCCGCGGGTCTCGGCACCCGCATCCTTCCCGCGACCGCCGTGCTCCCCAAGGAGCTGCTACCGATCGTGGACAAACCGATCATCCAGTACGGCGTCGAGGAAGCACTGGCCGCCGGGCTCCGAGACGTCATCCTGGTGAGCAGCCCGGGCAAGACAATGCTCGAAGAGCACTTCGACCGGCATCCGGCGCTCGAAGAGGCGCTGGAGCGGCGGGGCAAGACCGCACTGCTCGAAAGCCTCCGGGCAGCGGTCCAGCAGCTCGAGCTGTCGACGGTCTTCCAGGACGAACCACTGGGACTCGGGCACGCCGTCCTGGTCAGCCGGGAGCTCGTCGACGACGAGCCGTTCGCCGTGATCCTGAGTGATGACGTCATCGACGCCGCGCCAAACGCGCTCGAGCAGATGCTGTCGGTTTACGACGAGGTGGGCGGGCCCGTGTTGCTTGTGGAACGTGTCCCCCACGAGGCGGTGGGGCGCTACGGTGTCATCGCCGGAACCCCGATCCGGGACGGTGTGTATCGGGTCGAGGATCTGGTGGAGAAACCGCCTCCGGACGAGGCGCCCTCGAACCTCGCCATCATCGGTCGTTATCTGCTGACGCCGGATGTCTACGGTGCGCTGGCCGAGACCGGTGAGGGGTCAGGAGGCGAGATTCAGCTCACGGATGGGCTGCGGCGTCTACTGGAACAGCGGTAGATCCACGCGGTCGAGTTGCGCGGGGTCCGCCAGGACGCCGGGAACAAGTTCGGGTACCTTCGCGCCATCCTCTACTTCGCACAGAAGCACCCGGAGATTGGAGCCGAGGCGACGGAGCTGATTCGCAGCCTGGCCGCGGACCGCTGAGCGGCCCTCCAGACAGCTAGGACTTCGCGGAGGAGGTTTCGGTCTTCTTGGCGGCGGAGCTGTCGGTCTTCGACGACGAGCTCGAGTCGGACGCGCTGCTGGAGGCCTCTGACGTCGAGCCGTCAGCCGACTTGCCGGCCTCGGAGGCGGCGGTGCTACCCGTGCCCTTCTTCGCGTAGTCGGTCACATACCAGCCGGTCCCCTTGAACTGGATCGCCGGAGAGGAGACGAGCTTCCGAACGGCGCCTCCGCAGGAGGGGCAGGACTCGACTGGCGGATCCGAGAACTTCTGGATCTGCTCGAAGCGGTGACCGCACGCGTCGCACTGATACTCGTAGAGTGGCATCGATCCTGGCCGGTCCAGCCCCTGATGCTAGCGGCTCGTCAGGTAGAGCGTCAATCGAGCAGCTCGTCGCCCGTGTCACCCAGCATCAAGGTGCGATGCAGCCACAGCGGTAGCGAGCCTTGCCCGAGTAGCCGGTCGTGGAACGACTTCAATGAAAAGCCCGAGCCCTCGCGCGCCTGCACATCGTCGCGTAGCTTGAGCAGCATCAGACGGCCGGTGGCGTAGAGCGCATAGGCCGGGTCGAACGTGCCACGCTCGGCTTCTCGCCGGGCGCTGCCTTCCTCGAGATACGCCTCTTCGCAGAAGAAGCGGACACTCTGCTCGACCGACATGTCCTCGGCGTGCAGGCGGATGCCCACCACCATGCGCGCCACCCGCAGGAGCGCCTCGGCAATCTGTCCCAGCTCGATGGCGCTATCGTCCCAGCCGAGACCTGCCTCCACCATCATCTGCTCGCTGTAGTGCGCCCAGCCCTCGATGAAGGACACGGGCGCGAACAGGATGGACTTCCGGAGCGGCCGCTCGATCTGACGCTGATGGCGGAAATGGAGGAAATGGCCTGGATACGCCTCGTGCACCGACACCGACCAGAGGGAGGCGTGATTGAGATCCCGGAGATGCTCCTGAGCCCGTTCGACCGACCATGACGGGTCGACGTCGGTCACGTAGTAATACGAGGGCATCGGCCGTGGCTCGAACGGCCCGGGCGTCCAGACACTGGCGAAGGTCCAGCGGTAGAACTCCGGGGTCGGCGCCACGATGACCTGGTCTTCCTCGGGCAGCGTCACGAGGTTGTTCCGCTCGATGAACTGGCGGAGGTCGCCGAGTTGCCCACGGACCGTCTCCACCAACTGTCCCGGCTCGGGGTGACGGCTCTTGACCTTGTCCCACACCGCGCCCGGCTCAGCCTTGGCATCGATGCTCGCGGCGACTTCCTGAAAGCGCCCCTGCAACCGACCGAGCTCGCGCTCGGCGATCACCAGCAGACGGTCCGCGTCGAGGGAGATGCCGTCCTGATATCGGAGTCGACCCTCGAACCGCTCGCGACCCAGACGGAACGTGGAGCGGCTGCGCGGGGCCAACGTGTCCCGGAGGTGCGTCACGTATGCGCGGATGGCGTCGCTGGCCTCGGTCGCGGCATCGGCCAGGTCACCCAGCAGATGAAGATCCTCGAGCGCGCGAAAGGCTCGCGGCAGGTCGCGCTCGATGAAGGTGACCACCCCCTCGAACGTCTCGGCGCCCGTCTTGATGAAGATGCCGGGGGGATCCTCAACGTTCGCGTGCGCGGCTTCGATCAACTTCGGCGTCTGCCGTAGTTTCGAGACGACGCGCCGGGCACGCTCCTCGACCGGGGCGTACTCGAACAAGGTTTGTCCGGCGAGCGTCGTCGCCAGCAGCTCGGCGTAGTGCTGCGGGTCGCGCTCCCAGGGGCGGACCTCCTCGAGCTCGAACAGACGACCGCGGATGTGGTCGGCCAGCATGCGCCGCTCGAGCTGCTCCTCCGCGGTCAGGGTGCGGGTGGAGATCCGGTCTAGTCGTCGGACAAACCCGCCGAGCTCTCGTGTCTCGTTATCGATGGCCGGCCGGCTCAAGTCCTCGATCCGGTCATCGTGCGCATGAACGCCATCGGCCGCCGCGGCCGTGGGCGATTGCTCATGCAGGTAGTCGAGATACTCGTGGGCAAAGTGGGAAAGCGGTTCCGATGTGCTCATGCGTGTCGGTGCGGCGCGAACGCAGCGAGTGGTCCGGCCGATTACGGCCGGAGGGTGGCCAGGCATCGCCGGCGCCCCGAGATGGTCGGGACCCGGCACGGGCGTGACTCCCTGAATGTTACAATAGCCGGCCCTCGACCGGTGTTCTGGTGTTCGGTCCAGCCGCCGCCGGGCCCTTCCTCACGATGGCCGGCACCCTCTATCTGGTCGCCACCCCGATCGGCAATCTCGAAGACATTACCCTGCGCGCGCTCCGGTTACTTGGAGAAGTGGACCTGGTCGCGGCCGAGGACACCCGGCGCACGTCCATCCTCCTTCGGCATCATGGAATCAAGACCCGCACGACCAGCCTGCACGCTCACAACGAGGACCGCAAGACGCCGGCGCTCGTGGAGAGGCTCGTTGACGGTGACTCCATAGCGCTGGTGTCCGATGCAGGCACCCCGCTCGTCTCCGATCCCGGACGTGGCCTGGTGCAGGCCGCGCAGAAAGCCGGAGTCACGGTGGTACCGATCCCGGGGGCATCGGCTCCAATCGCGGCGCTGGTGGCATCGGGCGCGCCAACAACCTGCTTCCGATTTGTCGGGTTCCCGCCGCGCAAGCTGGGGGAACGTCGCACGTGGTGCGAGTCGCTGGTCGCGGCGAGCGACACCACCGTCTTCTTCGAAGCGCCACACCGACTCGAGACGACGCTGCGGCTGTTGAGCGAGACGATACCGGATCGCCAGATCGCGGTGTGTCGTGAAATCACGAAATTGCACGAGGAATTGGTCATTGGACCTATTTCAGCCATTGTCGACCAGCTCTCGCGAGCGCGCGGAGAGTATACCTGCGTGGTGTGGCCCGCCGATCAGGCCTTGGCGGTGCCTCCAGTCCGTCCGACCGCGGAGGAACTGGCCGCCGAAGTCGTGGCCGTCGCCGAAGTACGCGGCTCGCGCCGGCTCGCCCTGAAGGATCTGGCGCAGAAATATGGGCTCTCGCGTCGCGAGCTGTACTCCATAGTTGAATCAACCAAATAAGTGTGTTGAATGACATAAAATTACTGTGCTCGAAGCGCCAGTTGCGGCGGCCAGGCTCCCAACTATGGGTGTCCTTGACCGCCGGTTGTAGCGTTTGTTAAGGTTCCGGCTCGACCCGTCCAGCCCACCAGCGGCAAGGAGACCAAGATGGCCAAGCAGCGACGTGCGGCGAGCAAGTCCGCTGCCCGCAGCAAGACTTCCAAGGCGGCCGCGAAGACCAGCAAGAGCGCCAAGAAGAGCGCGAAGTCGGCGTCCAAGAAGTCGGCGTCCAAGAAGTCGGCGTCCAAGAAGTCGGCGTCCAAGAAGTCGGCGTCCAAGAAGTCGGCCCCTCGCGCCCCGAAGAAGGCGCCAGTGGTCAATAGCCGGCAGGCGTACGCCAAAGCGGTGGCGCTCTATGAGAAGGGCGTCAAGTCACTGCAACGGAAGAACTACGACGCCGCGACGACCACGTTCCAGCAGCTGTTGGCGGAGTATCCCGAGGAGCGTGAGCTGCACGAACGGGCTCGGCTTTACTTGAACGTCTGTGAGCGGCAAGCCAAGCCTCAGGAGAAGGCGCCCCGGACGGTGGACGCCCGGAAGCTCGCGGCAACGGTGGCGCTGAATCGGCGGGAGGTCGACGAAGCGCTGGCCCTGTTGAAGGGCGCAGCGTCGTCTCACCCGGACGACGACCATCTGCAGTACATGCTGGCGCTTGCGCATGCCCTGCGCTCCGATGCGGCCGCCAGCGCCACCCATCTCGAACGGGCCATCGAACTGAATCCTTACAACCGGGTTCAGGCGCGGCAGGAACCGGACTTTGATGCCGTTCGTGACGACGAGCCGATCCAGATACTGCTAGCAGAGCAGTAGGCCGACGCGAGACGGCACCCGCCCGGGTCCGTCCGCATCTGCATGAATCGACTAGACTGAGTTCTGACCGCAGGGAAGGCATGTCGAGCCACGTCGTCGTCCTCGCGGCCGGGCAGGGCACCCGGATGCGTACCACTCTGCCCAAGGTCTTGCACCGGCTGGCCGGGCTGGCGCTGATCGAGCACGTGCTGCGCGCGGCTTCGTCGCTGTCGCCGGCGAGCGTGGTGGTCGTCGTTGGTCACCAGGCCGATCGCGTCAAGGCGGGTCTCGACGGGCGCGCCGACCTGGCCTTCGCGCAGCAGTCAGACCAGCGGGGAACCGGACACGCCCTGATGCAGACCGCGCCGCACCTTGGTAACAAGCGCGGAACGCTGGTGGTGCTCTCGGGCGACGTGCCGCTGATCCGCGCGGACACCCTGCAGCGCTTGGTGGCGACACATGAATCGGCCGGAGCCGCCATGACGGTGGTCACGGCGACGGTGGATCGTCCCTATGGGTATGGACGGATCGTTCGGACGGAGGGCGCGCTGGCGCGGGTGGTCGAGGAACGTGACGCATCGGACGAGCAGCGACGAATCAAGGAGATCAACAGCGGGATCTACGCCTTCGACCTCGAACCGCTGTTCGACGCCCTCGAGACGATCCCGACCGCCGGTTCGGTGAACGAAATCTACCTGCCGGGGCTCGTCACGCGCTACCGGCGTGAGGGCCGGGCCGTGGAGACGATTTCGGTCGACGATCCGAACGAGGTGCGAGGGATCAACAGCCAGACCGAACTTGCGGAGGTCAAGCGGATCGTGAGACAGAGCAAGAACGAGGAGTTGATGGCCGAGGGGGTCACGATCGAAGACCCCGCGACCACCTACATCGATGCGGACGTGACGGTGGGGGCCGACACCGTGGTGCACCCCGGTGTGATTCTCGAAGGCCGGACCCATATCGGAGCCCGGTGCGAACTGCATGCCGGCGTGCGGATCGTGGACTCGACCCTCGGAGATGACGTGCTCGTCCGCAATCACTGCGTCATCGAACGAGCGTCGGTGGGAAGCCAGTCCCGCGTCGGCCCGTTCGCCCATCTCCGTCCCGACACCGAGGTGGGGCGCGACGCCCGTATCGGCAACTTCGTCGAAACCAAAAAGACCACGCTCGGCGACGGCTCCAAGGCGAGTCACCTCACCTACCTGGGCGACGCGACGATCGGTACCGGCGTGAACGTGGGCGCCGGGACGATCACCTGCAACTACGACGGCACCCACAAGCATCCCACCACCATCGGCGACCGGGTGTTCATCGGCAGCGGGACCGAGCTGGTCGCGCCGGTCACGCTGGGCGACGACGCCTACGTGGGCGCGGGGTCGACGATCACCGAGGATGTGCCGACCGGTGCGCTGGGTGTCGCCCGGGGACGTCAGGTCAACAAAGAAGGCTGGGTCGCGAGCCGCGGGTCCAGCGGCCGACGCGACGACTGAGCCATGTGCGGCATCATCGGGTACATCGGCAACAAACCGGTCGTGCCGGTCCTCCTCGACGGTCTCCGTCGACTGGAGTATCGCGGCTATGACTCGGCCGGGGTCGCGCTCGTCAAGGACGGCGAGATCGAGACTCGTCGGAGCGCGGGCAAGCTGGCTCGCCTCGAAGAAGCCATCGCCGACCAGCCGGTCGAGGGGGAGTTCGGCCTGGGTCACACGCGGTGGGCCACCCACGGGCGGCCGACCGAGGAGAACGCTCACCCCCACCGCGACTGCTCGGGCCGTATCGTCGTGGTCCACAACGGCATCATCGAGAACTACCTCGACCTGAAGCGGGAGCTCGAGAGCGAGGGCCACCGCTTCGAGACCGAGACCGACACCGAGGTGATCGCGCATCTCGTCGAGCGGGAGATGGGTGACGACGGGCTGGAACAGGCGGTCCGACGCGCGTTGCGGGGCGTCACCGGACTGTTCGGTCTGGTGTTGCTTAGCGCCGACGACCCGCAGAAGCTCGTGGCGGTACGCCAGGGCCCCCCCATCCTGATCGGCATGGGCGAGCGCGAGTATCTCGTGGCTTCCGACGTTCCCGCCGTGCTGAGCCACACGCGCGACGTGGTGTTCCTCGGCGAGGGCGAGATGGCGACGATCACCCCCTCAGGGGTGACATTCACCGACTTCGACGGCGAGGCGGTCGACGTCGACACGCAACGGATCACGTGGGACCCGGTGATGGCCGAGAAGGCCGGCTACAAGCACTTCATGCTCAAGGAGATCTTCGAGCAGCCCTGGGCCGTCCAGGAAACGGTGCTGGGCCGCGCCTCGCTCGACTCGGGACGCGTCTTTCTGGGCGAGCTCGAGGTGCCGGACGACCGGCTCCGGTCGATCGACCGGATCGTGATTCTGGCCTGCGGGACGTCATGGCATGCCGGTCTGGTCGGCAAGTTCATGATCGAGCAGCTGTCGGGCGTCCCGGTCGAAGTCGACTACGGCTCCGAGTACCGCTATCGCGACCCGATCGTGACGTCCAACACGCTCACGGTCGTCATCACGCAGTCCGGAGAAACCGCCGACACCCTGGCGGCGCTCCGCGAGGCCAAGGGCAAGGGCGCGGCCAGCGTCGCCATCTGCAATGTCGTGGGTAGCATGGCGACACGGGAGGCGGACGGCACCGTGTACACCCACGCGGGACCCGAGATCGGCGTCGCATCGACCAAGGCGTTCACCTCGCAGCTGGTCGCCCTGCACCTGCTTGCTCTCTATCTGGGGCAAGTACGGGGCGTGTTGTCGCCGGACGTCGTGCGCGGCCAGGTCGACGACCTCAGCCACCTCCCCCGGCTGATCGAGCAGGCGTTGCGGTGTGATGAGGCGATTCAGGAGATCGCGCAGCGCTTCTACGCCTATCGCGACTTCCTGTACCTGGGTCGAGGTATCACCTACCCCATCGCGCTCGAAGGCGCGCTAAAGCTCAAGGAGATCTCCTACATCCACGCTGAAGGCTATCCGGCCGGCGAGATGAAGCATGGCCCAATCGCGCTCATCGACGAGCAGATGCCGGTGGTCGCGTTGCTGCCGGGCGGGCCGGTCTTCGAGAAGATGGCCTCCAATCTGCAACAAGCCAAGGCCCGGGGCGGAGTCGTGCTGGCGGTGGCGGAAGAGAGCCAGCAGGAAGCCGGAACCCTGATCGACTCGGACCACGACGCCCTCATCACCGTGCCCACCGCTTCCCCTCTCCTCGCGCCCATCGTGATGGTGGTGCCACTTCAGCTGCTGGCCTATCACGTCGCGGTGCGACGTGGGTGCGACGTCGACCAACCGCGCAACCTGGCCAAGAGCGTGACCGTGGAGTGAAGATCTCCGTTCCGTCGGGCGGGTCATGGACTTCCTGGAAGAGCTGAATCCGGAACAGCGGCGGGCAGTGCTGACGACTGCCGGGCCGTTGCTGATCCTGGCCGGGGCCGGCTCGGGGAAGACCCGCGTGATCGCCTACCGGGTGGCCTACCTGATCGGCGACGGCCATGCCGCGCCGCACGAGGTGCTGGCCGTCACCTTCACCAACAAGGCGGCGCAGGAGATGCGCGAGCGGGTCCAACGCCTGCTGGCGGAGGACTGCGGCGGGCTGTGGATCTCGACCTTCCACGCCTTCTGCGCCCGGGTGCTCCGACGCGACGGGCCCGCGATCGGGCTGCCGCGGGATTTCGTGATCTACGACACGTCAGACCAGATGGCGGTCGTGCGCCGGGGACTGAAAGAGCTCAACATCGACGACAAGCTCCTCCCGCCGCGTCAGGCGCTGTCGATGATCAGCCAGGCCAAGAACCAGATGGTTGATCCAGACACTCTCCGGGGCGAGAGCTGGAGCGCCAAGGGTGAGCTGGCGGCGAACGTGTACGGGCACTACCAGCAGGTCCTCACGGACGCGAACGCCCTCGACTTCGACGACCTACTGCTCAAGACGGTCCAGCTACTCACCGACGCCGAGGCGGTGCGACGTCGCTATGGCGAGCGCTTCCGCTATGTCATGGTCGATGAGTATCAGGACACGAACCAACCGCAGTACCGCCTGATCCGGCTGCTGGCGGACCACCACCGGAACCTGTGCGTCGTGGGAGATCCCGACCAGTCCATCTACAAGTGGCGCGGGGCCGACCTGCGCAACATCATGGACTTCGAGCAGGACTTTGGTGAGGCCACTGTCGTCCGGCTCGAGCAGAACTACCGGTCGACCCAGGTGATTCTGGACGCCGCGTCGGCGCTCATCCGCCAGAACAGAAACCGAAAAGAGAAGCGGCTCTGGACCGATCGTGCGGGCGGGACGCCCATCCGGTACTTCCGAGGCGGTGACGAGCTCGAGGAAGCCGACTTCATCACCCGGCGGCTGCGAGAGGCGTTGGCCGCCGAGGACGAATCGGAGCTGGTCGGCGTGCTCTATCGCACCAACGCCCAGTCCCGCGCGCTCGAAGACGCGCTGATCAGGGAAGGCCTCAGCTACAAGATCATCGGCAGCGTTCGGTTCTACGAGCGCAAGGAGGTCAAGGACGCGCTCGCCTACCTCCGGCTGTTGATGAACCCGGACGACGACGTTAGCCTCCGCCGCGTGATCAACGTCCCGGCCCGAGGCATCGGCAAGGGAGTCATGGCGGCGCTCGACGAGCTGAGTCCGACGCCGGTCGATGCCGGGCCGTTGTTTGCCGACGCCGTCGATGCGGAAGCCGCGGGGTCACTCTGGCGGCGGTTGAACCGAGCCATCGACGAGAAGCTGGTCCCGGCTCGGGCCGCCGGGGCCCTGGCGCGTTTCCGCGACATCCTCCGGGGACTGTCTGAAGCCGTCACGCAAGATCCGGTATCCGATCTGCTGGGCAAGTTGTTGGACCGGAGCGGCTATCTCCATGACCTGAGGGAACAACGGACCGAAGAGGCGGAAAGCCGGCTCGGCAACCTGATGGAACTGGTGTCGGCCGCCCGCGACTACGAGATTCGTGAGCCCGAGGCGTCCCTGGCCGGATTCGTGGATCGACTCTCGCTATTGTCAGAAACCGATGAGGAGTCGGGATCTCCCCAGGCGCGTATCTGGCTGATGACGCTCCACGCCGCCAAGGGCCTCGAGTTTCCATCGGTGTTCATGGTGGGGATGGAAGAGGGGCTCTTCCCTCACATGCGCTCGCAGGACGACGACGAAGAACTCGAGGAAGAGCGACGGCTCTGCTATGTCGGCATGACCAGGGCCGAGAAACGATTGGTCTTGACCAGCGCCGCCAGACGGCGGGTCTTCGGCGAGTACCAGGCGTCTGAGCCGTCGCGGTTCCTCGCGGAGATCCCGGCCGAGCTCGTCGAGGTGGTAGAACCGATGTTCTCGACGCCGGCACCGACCCCCACGACGTTCGGCTCCCGGCGAGGACGCCGACGGACGCCGGCGCCGGACATTCAGCCCGACTACGGCTACTCCTACGAAGACGAAGATCAGTCGGTGATCAGCATCAGCCCGGGCACCAAGGTCAAGCATCCGACGTTCGGCACCGGTACGGTGCTGGCCGTCGAACCGCTCACCGATGACATGAAGCTGACGGTACACTTCGACGACCGCGGCCGGAAGACGCTGCGCGCCAAGTTCGCCAAGCTGACGCTGGCGTAGGATTCCGGTACACACGAAAGCCCGGCGCGGGGCTGCCGAGCCGGGCTTCGAGAAACCGCTAGTTACGGGGAGAGGCTAGCTGACGTTGGCCACGACCCAGCGGCCGATGAGCTGTCCGCCGTCCGGACCTGCGCCTTCCAGCACGGTCTGGAGCAGGGTGACCGTCAGGTTTCGTTCCGTCTCGGACCCGCCGGTGGCGACGGTCGCGGACACCTGGACGTCCTTGGTCCGGATCTCACCGTCGAACTCGTTGATGTCAATCGGGTTTCGCGCGTCGTAGATGCTGAGCGTGGCGGTTTCCTGCTCGACGGCCAGCTCCTGACGGGCGTTGGAGACGTTCCTGGAGTGCTCCATCGTCCGCTCCCGCCAGTCGGTCCAGGCCTCCTGCACGTCGAGGTCGCCCGCCGCGACGTCTTCGTCTTCCCGCTCCGCTTCGAGAACGCGGTTGATCGCATCGAACTCTTCGTTCTGGTAGACGATCTTCTCCTCGGTAAACGCGTCTTCCTCGGCTTCGGTGTCGAGCAGGGCCTGGGCGAGCTCCTTGACGCGGAGCGGACGGCTGCTCACCTCGCTCACCGATTCGACCGATGGGCTGTTCACCGCCCCCTGCTCTTCGGCGTTCCAGGCATACAGGGCGATGTTGGCCAGCGAACGACGATCACCGGCGTTCGTCGCACGGAAATACGCCCGGATCAGCGGTTGTTCATCGCCGCCGCCTCCACACGCTGACACCAGCAGCGCCATCGCGGGCGCCGCGAACAGCATGAGCACGAAGGTCGCAGTCTTCGATCGAGCCATGTCGCCGCCTCCTGTGTTCGGTCTATTGGTCGTCAGCCGCTGAATCAGCGGCATCATCTGGTCCGTCTGGTACTTCAGCTACTTCTGCCAGCCGAGCAAGCGACACCACGCGATCGCGTTCGTCGATCTCGATCAACCGAACGCCTTGGGTCGCCCGCCCGATGGGGCGGATGTCCTTGGTGTCCATGCGGAGGATCTTGCCCTGCTCGGTGATGAGCATCAACTCGTCCTCGTCCTCCACGTAGGCGATACCCGCCACGCGACCGTTTCTGGCCGTCGTTTGAATGCTAATGATACCGAGTCCCCCACGCGATTGCACGCGGTATTCATCGAGTTCGGTGCGCTTCCCGTAGCCTCTCTCGGTGACCGTCAGCAGGGTGCCGCCAGGCCGTACCGGAGCCATCGCGACGACCTCATCTTCGCTCCTGAGGTTGATCCCCCGAACCCCCCGGGCGGTGCGGCCCATGGGACGCACGTCACTTTCCGCGAACCTGATCGCCTTGCCTTCGCGGGTGCCGATGAACACCTCGCCCGTGCCATCGGTGATCTCGGCGGCGATGACGGCATCGTCTTCGTCCACCCCCACCGCGATGATGCCACCGGTGCGGGGATTCC
>CAJWMX010000017.1 GCA_913043805.1 uncultured Acidobacteriota bacterium
GGCGACGCGGTCCTCTCGCGCTGCCAGGGCCTCTATCTGATCAATGTGGCCCGCGGGGGACTGATCGACGACGACGCTCTGAGAAACGCGCTCGGCGCAGGGACGGTCGCGGGCGCGAGCCTGGATGTCTTCGATGACGAACCGTTGGCGGAGTCGTCCGACTGGTGGGAGATGCCGCGCGTGCGCATCACACCCCACATCGCGGGGGTGACGGTCGTTGAGGAAGCCGCCGAGGCATTCCTCGACGAGCTGAACCGGCGCGACGCAGGTCGACCAGCCCGCTGGCCGGTCGACCCGCGCGCCGGCTACTGATCGTCGGTCTGGTTGACGGCGCGATAGCTCATGACCTCGTCGTACTCCAGCACGATGCGTTCGACCGAGGTCACCACCCCGCTCAACGCCGCCGCGGCTCGGCCGGAATCATCTCCAAGAGCCCGCAGGATGCTTCCGCGACCGAGTTCGCTGTAGCTCCGCAAGTTCTCGACGATCTGCCAGACCACGGGTCCCGGCCCGAACTGACGCTGGTAGATGCCGAAAACCACGCCCGCATCACGGAAGGCGTCCAGATTCTCGCGCAGAAACGCCTCGAACTCGGGACCCCGGCCCGGGGCGACCTCCACGTTCGACAGCCGGGCGATGGACAACCCGCTGACATCGTCGGATTCGACGCTGAGGTCCGGCCGATACCGCACGGCATAGGTGTGCCGTGAATCGGTGTACTCGCGGAGTCGATCGAGCACCCGGTCGAGCTGTCGGGCATCGAGCCCGCGGGCCAGTGCGCCCCCGGTATCGAGGTCCGCGAAACTGTCCATAGGCTCGACGAACAGCCGCAGGTAGACGTCCCCGAACTCGCCCGTCTGCCAGGCCGACCGCCAGGGCACGCCGGCACGACGAAGAGCCGGGTTGATCTCATCGCGATAGAGCTCGATGAAGTCTTCCAACTTCTCGGGCTTCACCTGGACATACTGCGCACGCATCCACGAACCGTTATCCTGCGCCTCGACGATGGCGATCGGACCAACCAGGGCGGCAACTACCCAGGCAACCAGCAAGCGAATCTTCATGGCATCCTCCGTGACTCACGAGGGCGTCAACCCACAGCCCACTTGATTCGTATCGGCACTTCATGGCCGGAAGTCCGGCGTTACAAATGTGACAACGGTGCGTCACGCTTCAGGACACCGCTGGCTCGTCCGCCGCAAGAGATCACGCAGAAGTCAACGAACGGACACAGCACGACTCTTGTAACTCTGGGTATGGACCCCCCAGCCCAGGAAACGTATGCGCAAGAACGGCCTTCGGACCCGCGGGGTCCTGGCGGGGGCAATCTTCGGAGCGGTGATCGGCGCGGCCGGTGCGGTGATTCTGATCCCGGAGGCGTCGCCACCGGTGGTGGGTGTGAGCGTCGCGGTGGGGGTTCTGCTAGGCGGCGCAGCCAGCTGGTTCGCCGGCGAGGGCACACCCCGACACTGAATGCCGGATCCTAGGTCGTGCTGTCAATCGCTCGTACCGCGTTGCGAAGCTCGGTGACGTGGACGGCTCTGATGGCGGTGGCGCCGACGGTGACCGTCGTATCGGTGTAGGTCGGTCGGGCCGCGCTCACCGCGTCGTAGACCGCGTCGAGCGACGTGCGCAGCTCGATCAGGTGTACGCGCCGCACCACGGTCGTGCCGGCAGTGATCGTCGGGTCGGCATAGGAGAACGCGCCCAGCCCCACCCGACCACGGAGCGTGTTGACGGCGCTCCGTAGCTCGGCGATATGCGCTGCCTTGACCTCGGTGGTCTGCGCGGTCAGCGGGTCATCGGTGAACTGGCGGGTGAAGATCGCCTTGCACGTGAGATTCGCCGTGACGGTGACGCTGCCGTCGGTGCAATCGGCAGCCCCGGTGAAGGCCACCAGACTGGAGCCACTGTCGGGAGTGGCGGTCAGGGTGACGGTTGTCCCCGAGTTGTAGGTCTCCTGACAGCCATTGCCACAGCTGATCCCGGACGGACTGCTGCTGATCGTGCCGGTGCCGGAACCGCCCCGCGTCACGGTCAACGTCCCACCACTCGGCGCCGCCGCCCCGATCACGATGTCCAGCTCATAGAGCTGCACGTCCGCAACACTGCCGTTGCCGAACACCCGAACGTAGTACGGGCCGGTCCCGTTGGGCAGGTTCACTTCAGCGGTGGTCTCGTTCTGTCCCGCCCCGTTGCTGTTTGCCGTGGCCAGCACGGTCGACCCGTTCGACCCGATCAGCTGCACGCCCAGGTCGACCAGGGTCAACGCGTTATAGCTGGAACCGGCGGTGCAGCTGCCGTTGCTGTTCTGCGGGCCCTCCAGGTATGTGCTTCCCACCGGGCGCATCGTGACCCTGGCCGTCCCGCCGGAGGTGTTGAACCGGAAGAAGTCGATGTCGGTGGCGGCCGAGTCATCGATGCTTAGTCGGGTCCGCGTCGTCGTCCCGGTACCGAGCGTGCCCAGGTTGGTGGCACTCCCGGCCATGTCGTTGTGCTCGTTCTCATCGCCATAGCCACGGCCGCCGCCCAGCCGATCGTCAATCTGCGGACCATCGAACGCAGTGGTGAGAAACGGCTCCATGAGCTTGGTCTGCTGGATGGGGCAGACGTGACTGAGGCCCAACCCGTGACCGTGCTCGTGCGAGAGCGTATTGCGCAGGCGGAGCGAGTTGTTCGAGGTGTTGCTGTAGAAGCTGTCGGCGGTATCGATGACCATGTCCCCGGTGTTGGGGAAGAAGTTGTAGGCCAGGATGCCCGAGTTGCCATCGATGAGATGACCGCCAATCCGCACGTCGCCCCGAGCGCCGAGCGCGCCGGCGGTGAAGGGGAACGAGGCCCCGTCGTCGGTCGCCTGATACACGTAGGTGTTTCCGGTCTCGGCCGCCCAGGCGGCGAACACCTGTTGGAACAGCGGCAACCAGGCGCTCTGGTTGCCATAGATGTTGTTCAAGAAGGAGTTCAGATTGCTGGCGCAGTCGGCTCGCCAGCAAAGCCCCCGATGCTGGTGCCGTCGGGAATGATGCTCCAGGTCAACGTCGTGGGGTCCCCCTGAGCCAGACCGCCGCCGTTGGTCGCGGTGAAGGTCCAGCGCGTGGCCAACCGGTAGCCGTCGAGACTGTCGGGGACGTCGTCGTAAAACTTCTCGACCGTCTCGTCCGGCGTCCCCGGCGCGAAGCAGACCTGGGGCGCCGGATGCGAAGTGCCGGGGTACTGCTCGGCGAGCTGCGCCACCATCGAGCGCTGCCATGGTGCCAGGTCGGCAATCGAAGTCTCACGGTCGGCGTCAACGCCGCCGCTCAAGAGCGCGGCAACCAGTAGCGCGCCGACGATCGCGAGACCGGTCGGGACGCCGAGTCTGCGGACGGAGGTTACGGTTCGAGGGAAGCGTGGGAGCGACATTGCTAGAGCGCACGACGAGCTACTGGCGACAGTTCAGGCTGACGTGGTCGAACTCGGTCACGAGCAGCACCTCCGCCCCTTCTGGTGTGGTCCGTCCCTGGCCGGCCGATGAGCCCGGGTCAGTAAAGGGATCTGCCGGGGGGCCGCCAGGTCCGAACGGGTTGGCGCGTCCGGGCTCCGGTCGACCGAACCCCCGCGGCGCCTCGATGATAGCGACCGACTGCGGCTCGGGGAAGATCAGATGCCCGGTGACGTCGATCTCATGTCGCTCATGGTCCGAGAGCTCTGACATCAGGTCGCGGTCGCCAAAGAGCGCGAACCGGCTGTCGCGCTCGAGGTCGTCGGCGAGGCCGACCCGTTCGGGGGCCTGATGTGCCCGTGCGTTGGGACGCAGGATCCAGTCGAGGCCCTCCTGGTACAGGCAGCCTCGGATGGTGATGGGCTCGTCAGCACCATCCGCACGCTGGTTGGACTGCGCAAAGACCGCGGCCGGGAAGAGACAGACGGCAAGACAGACAGCGAGTTGCATCGTGGTCCTCCAAGACCGTCGCTGGCAGGGCAGGATTAGTATCCTACTGATGGTGAGATTCGTCGATGCCCCCAGATTCAGCCATCTCCACCCTCATCGACCAGCTGGCCGCGCCCGCGACCGAGGCTGACGCCGCCGGGTCGGCCCTGCTCGCGCGAGGCCCGGCCGCGGTCTCGGCGTTGGTGGACCGACTCCCCACCGCGCCCGCCGCGGTACGACGCCGGCTGGCCTACCTGCTTGGCCGCTGCGACGTCGAGGGAGATGGCGACGACCGGCTCGAGGCGCTGGTCAACGCCATCGACGACGACGACTGGAAGGTGCGGCGGAACGCCGCGGTCAGCCTCGGCACCCTGAGGGCGGCCAGCGCCACCGGCGCCCTTCTGTCGAGGGTGGCTTCGGAAGACGACGACCGCGTCCGGCCGTCGCTTCTCCTGGCCCTCGGTCGCACCACCTCGCCCGAGCATCTCGACGAGCTACGCGCGCTCACACTCTCGACGGCGCGCGACCGGGAGGCGGCCGCCAAGATGATCGATAGCGTCTCGGCGCGCTCGGACTCTTCCGACGGCGTGCGAGGAGGCGTGATCGCCGATCTCGGCGTGGCGCAGCTCGAACTGTGGGCCCGCGCCGGCATTGCCGCCCTCGCCGCGGACGAGGCACGGACCGCCGGGCTCGAGGCGGAGCCCGTCTCCTCGGACCGGGTACGCATCGGCGCCGGGGCCACGCTCGACCAGCTGCAGGCGATTCGCGCCGCGCTCTTCCCGGTGGTGGTGCTGCGAACCGACGTCCCCATTGGGGACGCCGCCGCGCTGGGACGAACGACCGCGGCCGGCCTGGCGCTTGCGTTGAACGCCTTGACCGAAGGCGACGTCGCCTACCGGATCAGCCTGGACGACTCGGCGACGATCGACGGCCGTCGAGCCGGCTGGATTCGCGCCTTCGCCTCGGCCGCCGACGGTCTCGTGAATCGCGCCACCAGCTACACGTGGGAGCTCCTGGTGCGCGAAGACGAGGCCGGCACCCTGGTTGGCGCGCGGCCGGCGGCTCTGGCCGACACTCGGTTCTCCTACCGGCGCGCAGACGTCCCCGCCGCCCTCCACCCTACCCTGGCCGCGGCCGCGGTGCGGATGGCGCCACCACATCCGGACGATGTGGTGGTCGATCCCTGCTGCGGAAGCGGGACCCTGCTCGCGGAACGAGCCCGGGCGGGCGCCTACGGCGCGCTCCACGGTCTCGACCGGGATGGGCGAGCCATCTCGGCAGCCCGCCGCAACCTGAGCGGAGTCGAGCGGCTCCACCTGGTCCGAGCCGATCTGGCGGCGCTGGACCAAGTCGACCGTCCGACCTTGGTCATCTCGAATCCCCCGTACGGTCGCCGGGTCGGTAGTAACCGTAGCGCGCGCACCTTGCATCAACGGCTGGACGCGATCGTGGCGGATCGGCTCGCACCCGGCGGGAAACTCGTGGTGTTCAGGCCGCCCGGGTTCGGCGCGCCGCGGCGGCTGCAGGTCGAACGGTCGATCCGGATCGACGCGGGCGGGATCCCGATCGACCTGATCGTGACGTCTCGACCCGGGTGACGGAAGTCCCCCTGCTATCATCAGCAGACGGCCTCGCCGCTGACCTCTCATGACGACCATCGCCCAATCCGCCCCCGCCGCGCTCGCGCCCGACGTCCGCACGTCGAGCACCACGATCGCCGTCCCCTGGTATCTCTGGGCCGTGGCGTTCGCCTCCACGAGCGTGATGGTTGGCGTGACCTGGGACATCTCCTGGCACCGCACCATCGGTCGGGATACGTTCTGGACTCCGGCCCATCTGGCGATCTATCTCGGCGGCGCCGTGGCCGGCCTCGCCTGCGGCTGGCTGGTGCTGCGCACCACCTTCGCGGGGTCCGTGCGCGAGAGGGCGGCCGGGGTGACCTTCTGGGGCTTCCGCGGACCGCTCGGAGCCTGGGTCTGTATCTGGGGCTCGCTGGCGATGATCACCTCGGCGCCGCTCGACGACTGGTGGCACAACGCCTATGGGCTCGACGTCCAGATTCTGAGCCCGCCACATGCGGTGCTGGCCGCCGGCATCCTGTCGATCCAGATCGGCGCGATGTTGATGGCGCTCGCGCAGCAGAACACGGCGGGTGAAGAGAGCCGTACGCGACAACTCCTCTTCCTGTATGCGGGCGGGATCTTCACCGTCATGCTGGCCACGCTCGGCACCGAGGAGATCGCGTTCGCCAACAGCCACCGCGGCAACGTCTTCTTCGTGGCCACGGCGCTGATGTTCCCGCCCGTGCTGGTAGCGATATCGCGGAGCGCGGTCGGTCGCTGGGGCGCCACCACCGCCGCGGCGGTCTACATGGGCGCCACCATGGTCATGATCTGGATCCTGCAGCTCTTCCCGGCGCAACCGATGCTGGCACCGATCCTGCGACAGGTCGACCGGATGGTGCCGCCTCCGTTCCCTCTGCTGCTGCTGGTCGCAGGGCTCGGGATCGATCTGGTGATGCGTCGATTGCCGCAGGACGCGGGTCGGCTCAGATCGTGGGCGACGGCGATCGTCGCGGGGCTGGCGGGCATGGCCGCGTTCGGTCTCGCCCAGTGGTTCTTCGCCGAGTTCCTCCTGTCGCCTGCCGCCCGCAACTTCTTCTTCGCCGCCGACCAGTGGGACTACAACTCGATGCCAGGAGAATGGCAGTACGAGTTCCGCGCCTCGCCCCTGACCGGAACCGGACTGGGACTGGCCGCCATCGTCGCCGCCGTGGCCTCGCTTGGTGGCCTCGGCTGGGGTAACTGGATGAGCCGCGTCCGGAGATGACCGCGCCGAAACGGACCGTCCGATTGCTCGTGCTGGCCGTGGCCGGGCTAGCAGCCTCGGCGCACGTCGGCACCTCGAACGCCTACTTCGAAGGCGCCGCCGGTCCCTACGGGGTCCGCGTCGTCATCCGCACCCCCGGGGTGATCCCGGGCCTGGCCCAGATCTCCGTGCGCATCACCGACGGCGCCGGTGTGGAGCAGGTCACGGTCCGTCCGCTGCGGGCGGACGTGGGGCTGGAAGGGGCCCCACCCCCCGACGTCGCACGGGCGGTCGAGGGCGACCCCGCCCTGTATGACGCCGAGCTCTGGTTGATGACGCCAGGCTCCTACAGCGTGCACGTCGCGGTCAGCGGCGCCGAAGGCGCGGGGACCGCGTTCGTCCCGGTGCTCGCCGTGGCCGAACGCCGGCTGCCGATGTCGTTCGGGATGGGGGCCACCTTGATCGGGGCCGGCCTGATCCTGTTTCTGGGCGCCATCACGATCTTCGGCGCGGCGGTGCGGGAAAGCGTGCTGCCGCCCGGCGACGATCCCGACCGGCGGCAGCGCCTGCGGGCGCGGGTGGTGATGGGCGTGAGCACGGTCACGCTGGGGCTCCTTCTGTGGGGTGGCTGGACCTGGTGGGACGTGGTCGACGCGGCCTACCGCGAGCGGATGTACCAGCCGCTCGAGACCTCGACGGCACTGCAGGACCGTGCGTCCGAAGGCGCCACGCTGCGGCTCACGATCGACGACCCGGCCTGGCGGGGGCGCGGATGGAGTCCACTGCTGCCAGACCACGGCAAGCTCATGCACATGTTCCTGGTCAAGGACGACGACCTCGGGGCGTTCGCCCACGTGCACCCGGTCCCACATGACGATGGCAAATCGTTCGATGTGCCGTTCCCCCCGCTTCCGGCCGGCACCTACCGTGTCTACGGCGACATCGTCTTCGAGTCGGGCTTCGCGCAGACGCTGGTGGACGAAGTGACCGTGCCGAGCACGCCGGCGGCCGAGACGGGCGCCGGGCGCGACCCGGACGACTCGTGGGCCGAGCTGACACCACGTGGCGCCGGGCAACCCATCTATGAGCTGCCCAGCGGTCGCACGATGCGATGGGAGCGCGAGTCGCTGGGCGCGGTCACCGACGAGGAGACCACCCTGCGATTCACGCTAGCCGAACCCGATGGCCGCCCCTCGGCGCTCGAACCATACATGGGCATGCTGAGCCACGCCGCCGTCACCAGGAACGATGGCAGCGTGTTCATCCATCTCCATCCCAGCGGCAACATCAACATGGCCGCCCAACAGCGATTCGAAGAGGCCGAAGGCACCGGCGGGCCCGCGTCGATGCACGGGATGACGCACGGCGACGGGACGAGCAGCGTCAGCTTCCCGTTCGTCTTCCCGTCGCCAGGCGCGTACCGCATATTCGTTCAGGTGCGCGTGGATGGTCAGGTCGAGACCGCCGCATTCGACCTCGACGTACTCGCCTCCTGACGTCGACGTCGCCCCGCCCGCCCTGGCTGCTATGCTGGGTCGAACGTCCGGGAACTGGAGGGAGCCCATGTTCCGACAGGTCTTTCATCCGACGGACTTCTCGCCTGTCAGCCAGGGCGCCTTCGCCCACGCGTTGCGCCTGGCGCTTGCCGCGAAGGGCAAGCTGACGGTGTTGCACGTCGCCCCGGAGGGTGGCAAAGGCGGCGCTGAGTCCGGATTTCCGCACATCCGTCGAACGCTCGCCGCCTGGAACCTCGTATCGCCCGCCTCGGCGTGGTGGTGAAAAAGCAGGCCATCGAGTCGGACGCCCCTTCGGATGCCATCGCCGACTATCTGTCCGGACGCCAGATGGACCTGCTGGTGCTGGCCACCCATCAACGCGGCGGCCTGGCCGCGCTGACGCACCCTCCGGTCGCGCAGCCGGTGATGCGCGCCACGCAGCTGCCATCCCTGTTCATCCCGCCGGACAACGACGGCTTCGTCAGCTACTCGGATGGAGTCAGCACCCTGCGTCGAGTGCTCGTACCGGTCGCGGCGGACCCGGAGCCTCAGCTGGCGGTCGACGCGGCGGTCGCCCTGGGGAAGCAGCTAGGGGCCCGCGACGTCGAGCTGACCCTGCTGTACGTTGGCGAGGAACGCGACATGCCCAAGGTGCATGAGCCGCAGGTCCCGGGCTGGCGCTGCAATCGGGTGACGGTCCAGGGGGCGGTGGTCTCGTCGGTCCTGGAAGCCGCCCAGGCCGGCCAATCAGACCTGGTGGTCATGCGCACACGTTGTCCCAAGGGATTCCTGGGCACGCTGCGAGGAAGCACGGCGTCGCAGATCATCCGATCGGCCACCTGCCCGGTGCTGGCCATCCCATGCCAGTGAGGCGCTACGAGGGAACGAACCTGGTGGGTAAGAAGAATGGCGGTGAGGCAGGGATTCGAACCCTGGGAGGAGTTTCCCCCTCACTGGTTTAGCAAACCAGCGCCTTAAGCCTCTCGGCCACCTCACCGGCTGGGACGGGTCCGGGCAGACGGCGCGTCCGCCCGGTCACGAGCCCCCTACGATATCACTACCGGATGAGCCACAGCTCGGCCTGAGGGCCAGACAGATACTCGCCGCCGTCGGCCGCGGTGACCTTCAGATCCTCTTCGCGCATGATCGTGACCGCCTGGTCGTCCCACTCGGAGACGGGGGCAGTCACGGCGAACTCGAGCGACACCCAGTCACCCTCCTTCAGGGTGATCCGGGCGTGGTCGCCGTATCGCTCCGGCCAGTCGTGGATCGCCCACATTCCCGCGTCATGCACCCAGTAGCCCTGCACGTGGGAGTAGACCAGCAGATCGATACCTTCGGCCGTGGCGCGCGACTCCGCCGAACGCTTGATCTCGATCCCGGTGCGCCCCACCTGCATCTCCTCGACGATGATCGCCGCGGCGCGGGTGGACTGGTCGAACGCGTGGGTCAAGCCTGCCGGCGGCGTCGCCTCGCCTGCCCGGAGCACGTAGGCCATCTTCTGCTGATCGGTGACGATACCCGAGCTGCGCACGCCGAAGTCGACGTGCAGCAGGTCGCCCGGCTCGACCACCGGGTCGGCCGAGTCGTCGAGGCTTCCGACGCCCCGGCGCTGCAGATCGAGTGACGCGGGAAAGTTAAACTCGTAGCCCCGCCGTTTCCACTCGGCCGTGATCCAGTAGTGCACGTCCATCAGGCTGGTCCGGCCCGGGGTGATGACCTCGTTCGACATCGCCCGTTGCAACAGGGCATAGGTGGCGAGGCTCGCCTCGCGCTGCACCTTGTCCTCGGCCGGCGTGTGGGTCGACGCATAGTCCACCACCAGCGGCTCGGCGGTGGTCAGCCGCTCGGCGTAACCGGCCGGCATCGCATCCAGCAGGTAGTCCTTGAGCTCGGCCGTCAGGCCGTCGGCCATGCTGATGGTGCGGGACTGGTTGATGGCGATCCGCGCCGGATCGCGCTCGACCAGGTACTCGCGTAGATGAGGCTTCAGCCCCTCCTCGCCGTAGAGCGTGCGGATCTCGTAGAACGGCGCCAGATGGTCGCTGAGGTGAGTGCCGACCGCGGTGGTTTCCAGCGCCGAGCCGGAGCCCGCGTCGTAGAAGAGGTAGGCGTTCCGATGCCCGTACCAGCCGGTGATGCCATGACCACCGAAGAGCTCCAGCACCGGGTCGGGCGCGTTCTCCCGGCTCATAATGATCCAGAGATCGATCTCGTGGCGTCGCATGAGCGGCAGCAGATGCTCCCGCATCTTCTCCGCCTTGAGCGTCCACTCGAGCTCGGTCCGCTCCCGGACAAGCTCCGGCGTGATCTGCGCCATGATCGGCTGCGTGTAAAGCACGACGACCATCACCCCGGCCGTCATCAAACCCGTTCGCATTAACTGATCCCCGGCCCAGGACGAGCGCCTGAAGCCTGTAGCCCGAAGCCTGACGACGGCCGCGAACTCAAGAAGCGGCCTACCCCCCGGAGGTAATCCGATAAATCACGTCGGCCGTGTCGTCGGTCACCAGCATCGAACCGTCCGGCAACACCTCGACGTCGACCGGGCGTCCCCACGACGTGTTGTCGGGATCGAGCCACCCCTCGGCGAAGACCGAGTAATCAGTGACCGTGTTGCCATCGAGCGCCGCCACCGTGATCCGGTAGCCGGTGTGACCCGCTTCCGGGGTCCGGTTCCAGGACCCGTGCTCGGCGATGAAGATCTTGTTGCGGTAGCGGGCAGGGAACATGTCGCCGGTATAGAACCGCATCCCCAGCGCGCCGACGTGAGGTCCCAGCACCTGGGCGGGCGGGGTGAACTCGTCGCAACCGCGCCGGTCGCCGAACTCGGGATCGGCGATGTCTCCCTCATGGCAGAACGGGTAACCGAAGTGGAGGCCGAGCTCCGGCGCATGGTGCAGCGTGTCGCCAGGGGTGTCGTCTCCAAGCCGATCCCTGCCGTTGTTGGTGAACCACAGCTCACCAGTCTCGGGGTGCCAATCGAACCCGACCGTGTTCCGCACTCCGTGCGAATACACCTCTGGATTGCCGCCATCGGGATCCATCCGCGTCACCGTCGCGAAACGGATGTCCTCGCCGGTGCGGTCGCAGATGTTGCACGGCGCGCCCACGGGCACGTAGAGCTTGCCGTCCGGTCCGAACCGGATGAACTTCCAGCCGTGGGCCCGCTCCGACGGAAACTCCTCGTCGATGACGACCGGCTCGGGCGGGTTCTGCAGCCGACTCTCGATACCGTCGTAGCGCAGCACCTGGTTCACCTCGGCAACGTAGAGCGCGCCGCCGCGAAAGGCCACACCGTTGGGCATATTCAGCCCGCTGGCGATGGTAATGACCTCATCGGCCTTCTGGTCCTGATCCCGGTCGAGCACGGCATAGACGTTTCCGGCCTGGCGCGTGCTGACGAACAGGGTGCCATTGGGCGAACGGGCCATGGACCGAGCATTCGGCACGTTCTCGGCATAGACCTCGATCGCAAATCCATCGGGCAACCGAAGCTTATCGAGGGGAATCTCCTGGGCGAGGGCAAGGTTGCCGCCAAGGACGGCCAGACCGAGGGCAAGGCTGATTCGGAGCACAGGGACACCTCCAATGCGAAGTAGGCAGGAGAAGGATGCTGGGAGTCAGTACCTGAACAAGTACGAGATCTTCGTGAAGAAGGCGCGGTTGGTGCGTGCTAAGTCGCTGGTGAAATAGACCTCCTCACCATCGTCATCGAACAGGAGATTACCCGCCTGGTAGCGGTCGTCGTAGCCAATGAAGAAGACGGTGCCGGAGTTGACCCGGTAGGTCAACAGCAGGTTCGCGCCCAGCGACTTGCTGAAGGAGTTGTGCTCCATGATGTTGCGGAGTAACAGCCGATCGGTGAACTGATAGGTGGTCAGCGCCCGGTAGATCTTGACGTCAAAGATCTGTGCCTGCCCTTCAGGATCAACTAGTCGACTGGTATTCAGGTTGATCTGTGACTGCAGCCGGCTGAACGGACGGAGCGACATGAACAGTCGCCCGGAAGACCCGTCGCCAAGGAACGGCACGGCGCTGAAGCGAACCTGATCGCCCCAATTGTAGCTGCCTCCTAAGGAGAACAGCCGGCTGGTCGAAACATTCCCGCCAATCGACTGTCGTATCTTGTCGAAGTTAATCCCGCCGAACCGCTCCATCTCCCTGCGGACGTCGCCATAAACAGACACGTTCCTGGCGAACGACACCCGCATCCGCAGCCGCGACTCCTCGTCTTCGAGGACGTCCTCAAAGTTCCAGTTACGGCTGTACTGGAATTCTGGCCCCCAGTTGATGATCCAACTCTCCGGCCACCAACGGTAACCGACACTACTTGAAATGCGCCGAATATCTCGGCGGCGTATGAAACCGACATCGGTGTCGAACTCTGGATCGAGCTGATACAACGAGACCCGGTAGCTCAGGTTGCGACCGTTGCTCCTTAAACCACCATCGAGCATCGGACCGCCTGTGCGGTTTCCGTCCAAGTCCTGGTTGACTGTGGTTAGGGCCGCAAAATCGACCGACGTCGTGGGTGAGATCTGGAAGCGACTGTCGACCCCGGCCAGGCGGCTGTAGGAACCGAGAAACTCGCGGTCGGTGACCACGGCACCGACGTGCGACTGAGAATACAGGTCGTAGCGCACCCGCCCGATGAGCGTGTTGGCACTCTTACCGAAGCCGCGCTCGGTCGGGTCGTCGAGCTTGCCCGGGGCTTCGTCGTTGGCGAACAAGAAGCCCATGGTGGTCTTGCCCACCTTGCCCGTAATCTTCCCCCCATAGCGCGGGTCCACAATGGTCCGAGTGTTGATGAACGTCACCGGTCCCTGGATGTCGAAGATCTCCTGCCCTTCGAGGAAGAAGGGACGTAGCTCGGAGTAAAACAGAGGAAACCGCTGATTCACCTCAATCTGGGGCCGGTCCGACTCAATCTGGGAGAAGTCTGGGTTATAGGTGAAGTCGAGCGTCAGATTTGGCGTGAGCCCGTACTTCAGGTTGACGCCGCCTTCCGGCTGACTCTCCTCCTCGAACCCCCGGGTGGACCGGTTCAACGATCCGGCATGGATAGCTGTGACGGTCGGGAGGATCTCCAGGTTCCGGCTCGTGGATAGACCCGACAAGCCGTCAAGGAGCCCCATCTGCGGCAGGAAGCCCGAGACGTCGCGAGAGACCGGCGCCCAGACCACCGTCTCGTCTTTACCCCGGATCGACCTGGCGATTTGGAAGCCCCAGCGATGGGCATCGCCAGAGGGATAACGCAAACTCTTGAAGGGAATGGCAAGCTCTGCCGTCCAGCCGTCATCGACCAGGACACCACCTGATTCGAAAAGGGCGTCCCACGAACGGTCGCCCCACGGGACACCGCTAAAGCCACCACGGAACCCTCCGCCGGAGCTACCCGCCATTAAGGAATCGCCCTGAACCCCGTAGCCGTTGATGGTGAATACGAAGGCCCGTTGCTGATCGAGGAACGTGTCGAAGTACACCGAAATGGTGTCGTCACCGAAAAAAGCCTGGTCACGGTCAACGCGGTTAGCGCGCACCATGGCTGAGTTCGAGTAGTGGGCATACATGCCCAGATACAGGGTGTCGCTGTCGTAGGCGATGAAGATCTCGGTGTCCTCGGTCGCCAGCGCACCCTCGACCGGCGCAACCTGGACGAAGTCGGTCACCCGAACGGCGGAATTCCAGACCGGGTCGTCCAGCAGGCCATCGATGGTCGGTGCATCCGGCGTTCGGGTCGCGACTACGCTGGGCCGCCCTGTCAGGATGCCGGCGGCTGCTGTGGCTACGGGTAATGACTCCTCCCGTTTTCTCCCGCCTCGACCGGCCTCGGGCACGGCTTCCGGTAGCACGATACCCCCGGTGACCGGACCCGAGGAGGGTTGACGGGGCGATGGCGAGAACCCGAATCCTTCTCCCTCACCCTCAGCGCTGCCGTCGGGCACCAGCTCGGCAGCCGGCGTCGGCGCGCTTCGAGCCACGACCGGAACACTAGTCACACCAGCTAACAGCCCCGCCACGAGTTGATCCTGCAAGTCGAAGATTTCGTCGATGGGTCCGTCAACGGTCAAGGTCTCGGCCACCCGCGCGGAGCGCGCATCGACGAGCCGCGCCGTTATTCGGAGCATCGGACCAACGCGTTGGTAGCCGCCGATCACAGCCCAACGAGCGTCCGCCATCTGAGCCAGTCGGACGGCCCGACCGGTATCCGGCAACGCGGACAGACTGTTGCCGGTCGGCGAGGCGACCGTCTCCCGGCCCACAACGGAAAGCCCGCCCAGCGACTGCAGGTCGGAAGCGACGGTCTCGGCGATCCCGTCGCCGATCCAGTCGTCGTTCTGGTCCTGAGAGATGTTGGAGAACCTAGCCACGAGCACCGACTGGTCCGCCTCGCGCACGGGCTGTGCCACGACGGGAATTGCGACGACCAACAGCGCACAAAACGAAGATACGAGCCGGCGAGTGGTCATACTGGTCCTAACGACTGACCGCGGCCCGTCGATATGGGAAACAGCGAATGCAGCAGGGAACATCGAGCCACCAACGGGCTCCCAGTTCGGCGCCTTCGAGAGCCGCACTGCCGTGGGAGAGGCACCGCCACACCCTAATTTTATCTTACGCAATAGTCGCCACCGGCATTTATCGGGTAGGACCGCCCAGGCCGCCCGAACCGAATCAGTACCTGAAGAGGTAAGAGATCTTGGTGAAGAATGCGCGGTTGGTCCGAACTAGGTCGGTCGTGAACAACTCCTGGTTGCCGAAGTAAGCCGGGTCGTTCCCGTCGTCGAGAATCAGATCGCCCTGTTGGTACCGGTCGTCATAGCCAATAAAGAACACCGT
>CAJWMX010000018.1 GCA_913043805.1 uncultured Acidobacteriota bacterium
GGCGGCCTATACGCCCGGCGGCGCGCTGGCCGCCGTCGACCAGTTCCGGATCACGATCCGGGGCCAACAGGCCCACGGCGCCGCTCCCCACCTGAGCATCGACCCGGTGGTCATGGCGTCGCAGGTGGTCACGGCGCTCCAGACGATCCGGTCACGCAACCTCTCGCCGCTGGCGCCCAGCGTGATCACGGTCGGCATGATCCGTGGAGGAACCCGGTTCAACATCATTCCGGGCGAGGTCGCGCTCGAAGGGACCGTCCGGACCTACGATCCGGCGGTGCAGGACACCGTCGAGCGACGGATGCGGGAGATCGTCGACGGCATCACCCAGGCCGGCGGCGGGTCGTTCGAGCTCGACTACGACCGGATCACTCCGGTCACCATCAACGACCTGGCGCTGACCTCACGGTCCGTACCCAGCCTGGTGGCGGCGCTCGGCGCCGATCAGGTATCGGAAGCCGACCCCTGGATGGCCGGAGAGGACTTCTCGCTGTTCGCCAACGAGGTGCCGGGGTTCTTCTACATGCTGGGCACCCTGGCGCCCGGCACCACCTCGGGCGACCATCACTCTCCGACGTTCCGAGCTGACGACACGGCGCTCCCGGTCGGGATGCGCACGATGGCCTACACCCTCTGGGACTACCTGGAACGCGGCGAGCAGTAGCCGCCTCACGACACGAAGCTGGCCGAGACACGCCGGACACCGGCGATGTTCGCCTCGACGCGACCTGGACCGTCGATCGGGACCAGCGGCACCGGGGCCCCTGGGATCACCACGCTGCCAGCGGCCAGGCCACGTCCCTCGGAAGACAGCGCCTCCAGCAGCCACGCGACCGACTGCAATGGCCCGCCCATGATCTCGGCGGCCGACGCCGACTCGGCTTCCTCCCCATCGACCGAGAGCGACATACGCTCGGTGTCCAGACCGAGGGTCTCGGCTGGCACCCCCTCAGCGCCGACGACCAGCCCGGCGTGCATGCCGCCGGAGCAGATCAGCTCCTGAGCCGACATCGCGCCAGCCCACGAGCGGAAATGATGGAGCTCGATGCCGACGCGAACGTCGCGGATCGCCTCCCGAAGCCGCGTCACCGGACGCTCGGCGCCCTCGAGGTCCTGGCCAATCGTGAGCACCAGTTCCGGCTCGACCGCGCATGATGCGAAATCGGCCACCGAGAGCGTGGCGCCGTCAGGGTGAAATCGGGAGCTGAAGATGGGCGCGAAGATCGGTTCGCTGAGACCCAGCTGATCTCGGATGGCCGGGCTCGTACAGCCCACCTTGTAGCCGGCTGGCGTCTCGCCCCTGGCGCGGCGCAGCGCGCACACCCGGGACTGGACGTCGTAGGCGTCAGCGAGGGTCAGCCCGCCGAGGTCGGGAGGGGCACCCGGCCAGCGGAGCTCGTCGAGCGCGTGAAGGAAGCCTGTAGCGAGTCGGTCGAGACGGCTCAGCGGCCGAGTTCCTCCATACGCGCCCCGGCGAGCACGTTGACCATCGAGTAGTTCCGCTCGTGACAGGCGAACTCGTAAATGACACCCGAGGTCACCCCGCGGGACAGATGGTCAGTCGTCATCGGCGCTGACGCGGTCCAGGGCTCGCTGAAGACCTCGGGGTCCTCCATCGTGAAGGTGTAGTCGATCGACTGCGGTCCCACCCGGGTAAACCGCTCGACCAGCTTCAGCGTCGACCGCGACTTGCGCCAGGGCGAGCTCCAGTACGCGTCGGGCCGGTCGACGAAGTTGACCGTTTCCACCACCAGGGTGTCGCCTTCCCAGCGCCCACGGGCCTCGCCGGTCCACTGCTCGATACCGGTCCGCGGCCGGTCGGTAATCGGGATCACGCGGAGCTCGTGATACATCTCGTGCAGCATCACCACTTCGCCCGGCGTCTGGAGGATCTGCAGGTTCATGTTGTATGGCTGTAGCGGCACCATGTTCGGCAGCCCGTCGGTGATGCACCGCTCGCCGGTATCCATGTCCGTCCAGCTGTGGAACGGTCCGACGCCGTAGCGCGCCACCTCGGTGTCGTAGTCGGACTTGGCGGCAGCATCGACCCACGGGATCCGACCGTTGGCAGGCTCGATGATGAGCGAGGTGCGGAGGGTGCCGGTGATCGCGGTGCCCGCGTCCAGCCAGACCTGGTTGTAGCCACCGACGCTGCCGGGCGCCGCCTTGCCGTCGTTCTCGGCCCGGGTCTCGATCGTCTGACGCTCCATGGCCGCTGCTTCCTCGGCGGTCAGCTCGGCCTTCTCGCCGAACCGCTCCGGCCGTTCGAGCGGGGTCAAGGTGGCCGAGGTCCAGACGCCCATCAGGTCCGGCTCGCCCCATGGCGTCATCGGTGTCGTCCAGCCGTTGCCGGACTGGGCCCAGGCGAGTGGCGCCAGGCCGAGGGTCACAACTGTCACGAGGACGCTGACGCGGCTGCGGTCACGCATGGTCTTGTTCCCTTCGGTGTTGATTCGACCCGCACAGGATAGCAGTTACTAGTCGTCCGGCGTGTCGCCAGGTGATTGACCGAGCTCCTCGACCAGCCCGACCAGCGCCGCCAGATCTCTCCGACCCCAATCACGACCGGCCAGCCCGTTGATGAGCTGCATGGTGACGGCCGCCGCCGGAGCCGCGGCGCCCTGCGCATGGGCCAGTCCCAGCGCCAGGTGCATGTCCTTGTGGTACAGGCGCGACTCGATACCGGCCTCGAAATCGCGGGCCGCCATCTTCGCGCCGAACGCATCCAAGACTCGGCTCGACGCCATCCCCGCCATCATCACCTGCCGGACCTGCTCGACGTCGAGTCCGCACTGGCGCGCGAGATTGAGCGCCTCGGCCGCGCCCTGAGCGTTGACCAGCAGCGCGAGCTGATGGCAGAGCTTGGTCGTCTGCCCCGCGCCCTGATCGCCCAGGTGCATCACCGTCGGACCCAGACAGGCCAGCAGCGGTCGGGCGCGCTCGAGCGCCACCGGGGGACCACCCACCATGATCGCAAGGGTGGCGTCCTGAGCCCCTTTCGGTCCCCCCGAGACCGGGGCGTCGAGCATGTCGACGTCGTGCTCGGCCAGCGCCGCGGCAATCTCGCGTGTCACGCCAGGGTCGATGGTGCTCATGTCGATCACGAGCGAACCGGGTCGAAGGCCGCTCCGGAGCCCGTCCTCACCGAGCACCACGCCCCGAACGTCCTCGGTGCTCGTCACCATGGTGAAGACCACGTCGCACACGGCGCCCAGCGCCGCCGGCGTCTCGCAGGCAGTGGCCCCTTCGGCCACCAGCGGGGCCGCCGATTCGGGGCGTCGCGACCACACCGCCATGGCGTGACCACCGCGCATCAGGTTGAGCGCCATCGGGCGCCCCATCGTGCCGAGACCGATGAATCCGAGCTGCATGACGACTCAGGCGTCCGGAAAACCTGGTGCGGCTCGGATCTCGGCGATCTGGGCCAGATGCCGCTGATGGTGCATCGGGATGTAGAGCAGCCACTGATAGGCGTCGAGGGCGCCATACATCGGCCGGTGATGATCCAGATGGTGCGCGCGGAGCGGAGCGTCGGTCGTGGTGGCGAACTCGAGCGACCGGGCACGTCGCCGGCTGAATTCCGCCAGGGCCTCGGCCCTGGCGACGCCCCCGGTAGGAACGGCGTGCCCCGGCGCATCACGACGCTCGCTCCGATCCTGCAGAGACTCGACGATCAGCGCGTCCTTCGCTCCGACTCCGTTGGCCCAGTCCTCGGATGCGGTCTGATCGAGGACCCGTTCGACCTGTCGCAGCAGGCTGGCCTCTACTCGACCGAGATGTTCGACGATCAGGCCGATCGACCACGCGTCGGTCGAGGACCGATAGTCCCACTGCACGTCGGTGAGCGGATCAATCACCGTCAGCAGGTCGTCACGAGTCCGCTCGAGAAGTTCCACCACGAACGCCCGCTCTTCGGCCGTCAGACGGGGATCGCTCCGGGGTGTCACGCGGCGCCCATCCCTCTTTTCTTCCAGTATCGAGCCAACCCCAGCCAGCACTGGTCGAGCGGGGCCGCCTGGCCATAGAGCGCGGCCGAGGTGTCGGTCATATATCGCTTCAGGTAGCTGAGCAGCCCATCGACGAAACGCTGCGTCTGCTCCTCGGGGCTCCCGCCTCCCTCGGCGATGCCGCGTGCCAGCTCGGCCATGCCGTCGAGATGCTCGACGAGGCTGGCCAGATGGGCGGCCGGCTCACCGTGCGCGCCGAAATGGGTCACGAACAAGGTGTCGGCCTGCCACCGTTCGATATCGGCGATGCTGGCCTTCCAGGTCTCGATATCGATATCAGGGGGCGGAGTGGGCGGCATCGCGAAGAGCTCTGAACCCGTGCGGATGCCCGCCGTGTCCCCGACGAACGCCACACCGCTCGCCCGGTCGAAGTAACAGACGTGGTGCGAGGCGTGTCCCGGCGTATAGAGCACCTCGAGCTGCCGATCTCCGGCCGTCACCGTTTCGCCACCGGCCAACGGATGCAGGTTCGCCTCGGGTACCGCGAGGAACTCGCCCCACAGCCGATCCATGTCGTCGCCATACAGACGGGTGGCGCTCGTGATCAGCTTGGTGGGATCGGCCATGTGCGGCGCGCCGCGCTCGTGCACGTACACCTGGATATGTGGATTCTCACGCAACAGACGCCCGGTGGCGCCGGCATGATCGAGATGGATGTGAGTCAGCAGCACCGTCCGCACGTCGGCGAGGCCGATGCCCTGCTCGCCGAGCGCGCCACGCAACGTCTCCAGACAGGTGGTCGGACCGGGATCGACGAGCGTCACCCCCGAGGCGCTCTGGATAACGCCGGTGGCGATGACTTGCGGCGAGCCCAAAAACATCAGATCGGCGCACGTGATACCGCGCGCAATGGTCTGCATAGCCGGGAAATCTTACTATGGGCGCTCCTGGTCGCCTGCTTGACGCTGCCGCAGCCTCCATAGTCTGATGGACGAAGACGGGCATGACGCGCCAGCCGACCAGTGACCACGGGGTTCTCGAGGAGACCCGGCTCAAGACCCGCAAGCCCACCCGCTTCAAGGTCATCCTGCTCAATGACGACTACACCACGATGGAGTTCGTCGTGCAGGTGCTCGAGTCGATCTTCCACAAGACCCCGTCAGAGGCCTATCGGATCATGATGCAGGTACATACCGAGGGTCGGGGGATCTGCGGCGCGTACAGCCACGAGGTGGCCGAAACCAAGGTCGCCACCACGCGTGATCTCGCGCGACGGGAAGGATTCCCGTTGCAGGCAATGCTCGAAGAGGAGTGACGGCGTAGCGATGTTCAGTGCGGCTCTCGAGCTGATTCTCAACGTGGCCTACCGGGAGGCGGCCTCCAGGCGACATACCCATCTGACGCTGGAGCACCTCCTCTATGCGTTGGCCCACGACCCCGAGGGCGAGAAGATCCTGGAGGCGTGTGGCGGGGACCTGCCGGCCCTACGGCACTCGCTCGACGAGTTCCTGAGCACCCTCGAGCAGTTCCCACGCGGCGCGCGCAGCCGCGAACCGGACCAGACCCTGGCCTTCCAGCGCGTGCTTCAGACCGCGGTGCTCCATGTCCAGAGCGCCGGCAAGGACGAGGTCCGGTTTGGAGACGTGCTGGCCGCCATCCTCCAGCAGCCGAATTCGTATGCGGCCGAGCTGCTCCAGTCGCAGGACATTACCCGTCTCGACGTCCTCAACTACATCTCTCACGGCATCTCGAAGGTGCCGCCCGCGGTTCAGGAGCCGTCCTCGAGCGACCCGGCCACGGCCGGCGTCGGCGACGAAGACCGCGCCCCGTCGAGGGATCCGCTGACCGCGTTCGCCGTCAACCTCACGGCCCGCGCCACCGAGGGCCTGCTCGACCCGCTCATCGGTCGAACCGCCGAACTGCAGCGCACCATCGAGATCCTGTGCCGACGACGAAAGAACAATCCGGTGTTCGTGGGTGAGGCAGGTGTGGGAAAGACGGCGCTGGCCGAGGGACTCGCCGCGCGGCTGCTGGACGACGACGTGCCGGACAAGCTCCGGGGCGCCGAGGTCTTCTCGCTGGACACGGCGGCGCTGCTGGCAGGCACCCGGTTCCGCGGCGACTTCGAAGAGCGGTTCAAGGCGGTCATCGAGGCGCTGCGCGCCCGGCCGATGCCGATCCTGTTCATCGATGAGGTCCACTCGACGGTCGGCGCCGGCGCCACGACCGGCGGCACGATGGATCTGGCCACGCTGATCAAGCCGGTGCTCGTCGCCGGCGAGCTCCGAGTGGTCGGTTCGACCACATTCGATGAATTCAAACAGGTCGAACGCGACCGCGGACTCTCGCGCCGGCTACAGAAGGTCGTCCTCGAGGAGGCGAGCGTCGACGAAACGGTCGAGATCCTCACGGGACTCCGGTCGCGCTATGAAGAACACCACGGCGTCCGTTACACCGAAGGCGCCTTGAAGGCCGCAGCCAAGCTCGCCGGTCGCCACCTGCGCGACTCGCGACTCCCCGACAGCGCCATCGACGTGCTCGACGAGGCGGGAGCCGGCCTCGCGGCCGCCCGGAACACCACGGAGACGGTCGCCGAAGCCCCCGCCTCTCTCACCGTGCCGGCAACCGAACCGACCGCCGACGGAACCACCGATCTCGGTGAGCCGCCTGTCGCGGTCGTCGCCACGCCGCCCGAGCCGATTCGGGTCACGGCGAGCGATATCGAGCGGGTGATCGCCCGCATGGCGCGCATCCCGGAGAAGCAGGCCAGTTCGTCGGACAAGGAGCGGCTGCGCACCCTCGACGACGCGCTCCGGCGGGTGGTGTTCGGTCAGGACGACGCCGTGTCGGCCGTGGTCACGGCCATCAAACGCGCCCGCGCCGGACTTGGCCAGCCCGACCGCCCGGCAGGCTGCTTCCTCTTCACCGGCCCCACCGGCGTCGGCAAGACGGAGCTCGCCCGCCAGCTCGCGCTCCATCTCGGCAACGAGTTCCTTCGCTACGACATGAGCGAGTACATGGAGAAGCACGCCGTTGCCCGGCTGATCGGCGCGCCTCCGGGGTATGTCGGCTTCGAGCAGGGCGGGCTACTGGTGGACGCCGTTCGCGCCCATCCCTATGCGGTGCTGCTACTCGACGAGATCGAGAAGGCGCATCCGGATGTCTACAACATCCTGTTGCAGGTGATGGACCACGCCACGTTGACGGACAACAACGGGCGGAAGGCCGACTTCCGGCAGGTGGTGGTCATCATGACGTCGAATGCCGGCTCGCGGGAGATGAGCGCCGCCCCGATCGGCTTCAGCGAAGACCGGACGTCGGCGGGACAGGGACGGACCAAGGCGGCGATCGAACGGGTCTTCAGCCCGGAGTTCCGGAACCGGCTGGACGCCATCGTCACCTTCGACCGGCTACCACCCGAGGTGGTCGAAACCATCGTCGAGAAGTTCGTGCTCCAGCTCGAGACCCAGCTGGCGGAGCGCAAGGTCGCGATCTCGCTCCAACCGGAGGCGCGCGCCTGGCTCGCCACGCGGGGGTACGACCCGACCTATGGCGCGCGTCCGCTTGCCCGGCTGATTCAGACCGAGGTGCGCAATCCGTTGACCGATGAGATTCTCTTCGGTGGGCTCGAGCACGGGGGGACGGTGACGATCGGGCTCGAGGATGACGCCTTGAAGTTCGACGTCAAAGCGAGCCCGCCGAGCGAATCAACGGAAGACGAGTAGGTTCAGTCCTCCGCGTCGGCTTCGAGCGCCAGTACCAGATCGCGCAACAGATCGATCTGCTGCTCGGCGGCGTGGAGGATTGCCCGACGCTCTTGCACGCTCGGGCGAGACCAGTCCTCTCCTTCGAGCTGCACCTGCCCGTCCGGATCGAAATCGACCAGGACGGCATCCATCGTTTCGACGTAGAGCTTCATCGCTGCCCCTTCCGACAGCCGCGTCACATACCGGCCGCGGCCGCGGCTCGTTGCGCGTCCTCAACCACCACGACCAGCGCAGCCATCTCCTGTTCGCTGCCCGCCGTGGCGAACGCGAACTCGATGTTCACCCCCGCCTGGCTCAGCAGGCGCGTCGCCGAGCTGACCCCGCCCGGGCCGTTGGGCACCGTGACATACAGAACCTCGCGCTCCTCGACCGCGTAGTCGCGGTCTCTGAGCAGGCCGGCCACATGGACCGGATTGTCGGCCACCAGATGCAGGGCGCCGTTCCCGTCCAGGCTCATCCCGATGATGTTGGCGTTCTCCCGGGCCAGGGCCTGGCAGACGCGGGCCAGGGCGCCCGGTGTGTTGTCGAGACGGAGGGTGAGCGCGGTCCGGATCGCCATCCCGCGGAGGATACAATACCCGACCGCCACGCCCGGGAGCGAAGTAGTAACATGCGGTTATGGCTGCTGGGCGCGTGCGGGGGGCGGCGGTCCTCGTCGCTGGCCTCCTGGCCCTCTGGACGCCGAGCGCGATCGCGCAGCCGCTGGCGCCCGGTGCCTATGCTCCGCTGGTCGCCGCGCTCGAAGAGGCGACGCTGGCGGGCGACCCGCAGGCCTACCTGGCCCTGCTCGCCCAGGGCGCCGACCGCGAAGCCGCCCGCTCGTTCGCCGAGACCAGCCTGCCGAGCGGCGTCGACCGCGTCACCATCGTTCCGCGTTTCCAGTTGCCGATCGAGGACGTTCTTCTCAGCGAGGGGATCGCGCTGACGGTCGAAGTGTTCGCCGAGTCCGGACGTCAGGGACGACTCGAGACCTGGATGCTCGAGCTCGCGCGTCCCGACGTCGACAGCGCCTGGCGCATCCGGAGTCAGGGCGTCATCGATACGGTGGACGACCTCCGGCACCTCCGCCTCGACCCCACCACCCAGTATGCGGCCGACAACGTCGTGGTGCTGGGCGAGGACCTCTCGCTGATCCTGTCGGGGACCGCCTTCGCGGCCGAAACCGACGAGGGCATCACGGGGCTCGTCTTGCTGGGCGACGGATTGATGAGCTTCGCCCCTCGACCCGAGGCCGAGCAGGGCCAGGTGCGGATCTTCAGCGGGGACGACCGGCTCGAAACCGAGTTCGAAGCCGTGTTCATCCGGGTCCATCCTGAGGTGTTCTCCTCGCGCGTGTCCACGAGCAGCCTGATCGAACAGACTGTCGATCCACGGGCGCTCGAGGAGGCCACGCGGGTGTTCGAGGAGTTCATCGGGCTGTCCTTCACGCTGGACCTGTCGCACATCAGCGACCGGCTGTGGTCGGTCAGCCCGGGGGTTGGGGACTTTCTTGCGGAGATCAAGACACGTCGGCACGGCACGCTGACCTACGCCCAGTCAGCCCAACAGCCCGAGGACATCTCGCTCTCCGTGCGCGACACCAATCGCATCGTCTCGCTCTATCCGTCGGCCCGGAAGCGCGCGACCCAGAGCCGGTACTTCTCCGACGACGACGCGGCGCTGCTCGACATCCTGGACTTCGACATCACGGCGTCGTTCGAACCGCTCGGTTTCTCTCAGCAGAATTTCCGGGCCCGACCGGAACTCATCGGCTGTCGGATCGTCGGTGCGGCCCGACTGGCCGTCCAGGTGAAGGCGCTGCCGATCGCCGCGTTCAGTCTGCGACTGGCCGACGAGCTGGTGGTGTCGTCGATCACGTCGAGCGAGTTCGGCCCCCTGCTGTTCTTCCGGCTGGCCGGTCAGAACAACGTCGTGGTGCATCTGCCGACGGAGGTGCCTGGCGGCACCGAGTTCACCGTGACGGTGAACTACACCGGCGATCTGCCCGCGCAAGAACTGGATGAGAACTGGCTGGCCAGCCAGTACTTCTTCTTCGAGGCCGAGGGCATCTTCGGACTGGGCGAACCCCGCTACGTGTATAGCAACCGGAGCTACTGGTACCCCCAGGGACGCTTCAGTGACTATGCGACGGCCACGATGAACCTGTCGGTACCGTCCGGCTGGGGTGTGGTCGCCAGCGGCGACCCGCTGCCCGACAACCCGCCGGTGGCCGAGGGCGCCGACACCGGTCCCAGACAGTATTCGTTCGTGGCGTTGCAGCCGGCGCGGTATCTCTCGGCCCTGATCTCACGCTTCGAAGAGCACTCGACCCCAGAGCGACAACTCCGACTCCCGGCGGCCGAGGCCGGCCGCCCGGAGAACCCGACCAGCGGGGTCTACTATGACACGCTGACCCTGCGCACCGTGGGCAGCGCCCGCAGCATCCGAACGATCGAGGACACCACCGAACGCGCGGCCGATATCGCGACCTTCTATGCGGAGCTGCTGGGCGACGTGCCGTATCCATCGATGACCGTCGCGCTGACCGACAACCGGTTGCCTGGCGGACATAGCCCCGCCTATTTCGCCATCATGAACCACGAGCTGCCGCGGAACCCGGGCGTCATGATCTCGTGGCAGACCGACCCGGTCAGCTTCAGCGGCTATCCGGACTTCTTTCTGGCGCACGAGGTCGCCCACCAGTGGTGGGGCCAGGCGGTCGGCTGGAAAAACTACCACGAGCAGTGGTTGAGCGAAGGGCTGGCGCAGTACTTCGCCGCCCTCTACGCCGAGCACGACGACGGCGCGGAATCCTTCGGCGACATCTTGCGACAGATGCGTCGCTGGGCGCTTCGGCACTCGGATGAAGGCCCGATCTCACTGGGTTACCGCCTCGGCCACCTCGACGGCGAACCGCGAATCTTCCGCGCCCTCGTCTATAACAAGGGCGCGATGGTGCTGCACATGCTGCGTGGATTGATCGGCGACGAGGCGTTCTTCGGGGGCCTGCGCCGGTTCTACCACGACTGGCGGTTCCGCAAGGCGGGCACCGATGCGTTGCAGGAGGCGTTCGAAACCGAAGCCGGCCGGCCACTGGACCGCTTTTTTGAGCGCTGGATCCACGAGTCGGCGCTGCCGCACCTCGCGTTCACGTCACGCACCGAGACCGGGCCTGACGGTGAGGTGGCGGTGCTTCGATTCGAGCAGCAGACCGAACGGCTCTACGAGCTACCCGTCACGGTCGAGCTGACTTTTCGCAACGATGATGTCGAGACGTTCGTGGTTCCCGTGGTCGACGCGGTCACCGAGACGCGTGTCCCCACCGACGGCCGGCGCCTCCGCCGCGTGCGCGTCGACCGCGACGAGCTCGCCCTCGCCGAGATCGATCGGTAGCCGGCTGCGAGCTTTGTCAGCGGGGCGGATAGATCAGTACAGGAAAATGGCCTCGACGCGGGGATCCTCGTGAGACCCGTCGAGGGCGAAGAACAGGGCGAACTGCCGACCGCCGTACTCGTAGAACCGGGTCAGGCGTTCGCCGTGTCCGCCGTCATCCAGCTCCTGCCGCCCCACCTCGGCCCCGCGACCGAGCAAGGCGGCGATGTGCGACGCCGTGTCGCCCACCCGGACCCCCTTCCCATCCTCGAAGAACAGTACGGGGAGGCTCACGGCGCCGGACGGCAGCGTCGCTGGAGGGGCTGGCGCCGGACGATCAGCGGCCACGGCCTCGTCGCTCGTCACTTCACGGAACGTGCGCACCAGGCCGGTACCGACCCAGATGGCCGCCGCCAGAAACCCGACCGCCGCGCCCCACTGCAGAAAGGGCCCCACTCGCCTTCGTAGGGTTGTCATCTGGATGCCGTCGTCGGGGCATTCTACCTCCGGGAAGGCGGCAGGCACTCGACCGGCCGGGGGCGACATCTTGATATGATTCGAATCCGGTCCCGATTACGGCGACGTCTAACCGATCGGCAAGGTTTCGGCCCGGAGGGACCGGGCAAGCGACCCGAGGCGGAGGCAATAGTGCGCTCGATCTCATTCGCGACACGGTGGCAGCTCGTCGCGCTGCTGGTGGCAGCTACGGCGCTGGTCGGACCCCTGGCCGCCCAGATGCGGATCCCGGAGCTCGGCTTCTCGCCGGTCAACGAGACCGACGCCGTCCATGCGGGCTCCACGGCCCGCGTCGGCCTGGATGTGACGCTGAACGCCGGCTTCCACGTCAATTCGGACAGGCCGCTCGATCCGACGCTGATCCCGACGGTGCTGACGCTGGAGCCGCCGGAAGGCATCGCCGTCGAGGGCCTGGCCTTTCCCGAACCGATCCTGGTGGGCGTGGCCGGCATCGAGGAGCCGCTCGCGGTCTTCGAAGAAGAGTTCCGCATCGGCGTGAGTCTGGATCTGTCCGGAGACCTCCCCCCGGGCTCGTATGCGGTTCCTGGCAACCTCCGGTGGCAGGCGTGCAACGACACCATGTGTTTCGCGCCCAAGAACACGCCGGTCCAGTTCGACCTGACCGTGGTGTCGGCCGATACGTCGCTGGACACGGTGCACGAGAACTTCTTCGCCGGGTTGACCGCGGCCGATCCCGGTGATGCGCCGGCGCCGGCACCAGTGGCCGCGACGGTCGACGACCTGTCGGTCATCGCCACCCTGGGCGAGTTCGAGGTGCTCGGGAGCACCGGCGGCTACCTCAACACCGAAGACTTCCTCGGGTTCATCGAAGCGGCCGAATCGGGCGAGGGCAATCAGGGTTGGTTCGAGGGCCGCGGGCCGCTGGCCATTCTGGCGCTGATCCTGGTCGGCGGTCTGGCGCTCAACTTGACCCCGTGCGTGCTGCCGATGATCCCGATCAATCTGGCCATCATCGGGGCCGGCACCCGGGCCGGGTCTCGCATGCGCGGTTTCGCGCTCGGCGGTACCTACGGGCTGGCGATGGCGTTGGTCTACGGTGTTCTCGGCCTGGTGGTCATTCTGACGGCTGGCACGTTCGGGACGATCAACTCCTCTCCCTGGTTCAACGTCAGCATCGCTGCGCTGTTCGTCGTGCTTGGGCTGGCGATGTTCGATGTCCTGGCAATCGACTTCTCGAGCCTGCAGTCCAAGCTGACGATGGGCAACAACGAGAACGGCTCGTTCGTCGTGGCGTTCGGCATGGGGGCGGTCGCGGCGCTGCTGGCCGGGGCGTGCGTGGCGCCGGTGGTGATCCAGGTCATCGTGTTCTCGAGCAATCTCTACGGCACCGGCACGACGGTGGCCCTGGCGCTGCCCTTCTTCCTCGGGATCGGGATGGCGCTCCCATGGCCGGTCGCGGGCGCCGGCCTGTCGTTGATGCCGAAACCGGGACCCTGGATGGTGCATGTCAAGCACGCCTTCGGGGTCTTCATTCTCGGCACGGCCGTGTATTACGGGTATATCGGCTACGGACTGTTCGCCCAGCGGTGGGTCGACCCGGACGAGGTGGCCGGCAGCGTGCAGGAGCTCTTGGACGAGGGCTGGTACGCCTCTCTCGCGCAGGGACTCGAGGTTGCGGAGAACGAAGACAAGCTGGTGCTGGTGGACATGTGGGCAACCTGGTGCAAGAACTGCCTCACGATGGACCAGACCACGCTGAAAGCCGCTCCGGTGGAAGCCGGGCTCGAGGACTACGTGAAGGTGAAGTTCCAGGCTGAAGATCTCGATGCATCGCCCGCCCGTGAGGTGCTGCAGCACATGGAAGGCATCGGGCTACCCACCTACGCGATCCTCCGCAAGCGAGCCGAGCCGGCAACGGGCAACTGACGTGCGGGTAACGAATCGACTCTTCCCGCTACGGTTCTCCCTGGCCTTCGCGGCGACGGTCCTCGGGCTGGCCGGCTGCGCCGTCGAGCCGGACGACGTCAACCTGAAAGACTCCTTTGTCGCTCAGATCGAAGGCGTGGGTGGCGTCAGCGACCTGACGCGCGACGGCGATACGCTGGCCTTCAGCGGCCCAGATGGGCAAGGCGGTACGGCCCGCTGGGAGGTACGACTGGACCGGGTCGAGTTGGTCACCGAAGGCGAGCTGCAGGGCCACGTCAGCTCCGTCTGGGTCCGCGACGGCACGCCGCTCGATCCACCGGTAGGGACGATGTCGTTCATGCCCGTCCCCTTCCTCGAAGCGGGCATCGCGCAGGACTGCTACGCCATCTGGGACGACGACACCAAAACCTGGGGCTGGACCTAGGGAATTCTGGTTAGCCGTTCGCCTCGCGGCGTTGCGGCGTCGGTCACAGGCGTCCAGCCTGCTCCCTCCTTGCGCCTTGCCAGCCAAACGGCTAACCAGAATTCCCGGACGAGATCAGCTTCGCCATGCTGATCAAGCGGCGCTCTACCCGGGCTTGGGGACGCGGACGGTGAGGGCGTTGGGGTGGACGCGCGCGGTCAGGGTCGACTGCGCCGGCATCGGCTCGCCGTCGACGTGAAAGGCCATGGGCGCTTCCGAGCGGATCGTCACCATGGTGACCGGGCGGGTCGTCACCAGCGGGTGTCGATCGATCGACCCGGTAAAGAGCCGGGGTACGCTCCAGGCCACCCGCGGCAGACTCATCGGTCCAACGGTCACCACGTCGAGCCGACCGTCATCCAGCCGCGCCCCTGGCGCGATGAACGCGCCATTGCCGTACTGACGCCCGTTGGCGATCTCGAGGATGAGGGCCTCGGGCTCCTCGACGACGCCCTAGAACTCCAGCCGGTAGCGCTGGGCGCGATAGGACAGGACCCTGGCCATGGTGGCCTGCACGTAGCTGCGTAGGCCGCGACCCGACAAGCGACCGAACAGCTCGGCCACCGACGCCGCCAGCCCTACCCCACCGACATTGACGAAGTAGCGGCCGCCGAGCTCGCCGGCATCGATCCGCCGGTCAACCCCTCCAACCGCGGTCCGCATCGCCTCGCCCGCACGCAGGCTGATGCCGAGCTCTCGCGCGAGCCCGTTGCCGGAGCCGGCCGGCACGATCCCGAGCAGGGTGTGACGCTGGACCAGCGCCCCGGCGACCTCGTTGACCGTGCCATCGCCACCCCACGCGACGACCGGAGAGTAGCCCTGGTCGGAGAGCTCGGCGGCGAGCTCCCGGGCGTGCCCGCCACGCTCGGTGAACACGACGGAGTGGACGAGCCCGGCCGCGTCACACGCCCGCTGAACGACCGCCTGCATGTCAGCCCTCGGCGACCGACGGGAGGCAGGTCCGGCGTTCGGATTGATGATGACAGCGATCGGCGAAAGGGACATGAGGTGTTCGAGGCGACGAATCTGCGGCGGG
>CAJWMX010000019.1 GCA_913043805.1 uncultured Acidobacteriota bacterium
CGAAACGCGGACGGTCGGATGATCGTCTCGACGTAGGCGTGGAGGCCCAATGACGAATCAGGTCTGGCGCTTCGGGTGTGGTGTCATCTGCGCGCTGGCGATGACGATGCTCCTCGGCCCTGGCGCGCCATCGGCGGCCGGTCAACGCGTCTATCCCGTTGACGGAGCCCCCTATGCGGGAGCCGTCGTCTCGGCGCCCGGCGCCACCCTGGCGGTGGTCGGCGGTGTCACCGGTGAGGGCTCGGCGGCAGACGCGTCGGCGCAGGCACTTTCCGCGCTGGCCTCCCGCCTGGAGGCCGTCGGTCTCGACCGGTCGCGGTTGCTCCGCGTGCGTGCCGCGCTCGAGCCCGGGACCGACTTCGGCGCCTGGAACGAGGCCTGGAATAGCCACTTCGACGGCGTCACGCCGCCCGCGCGGACCATGGTCTACGCCACCTCGCTCCCGGCGGGCGCGACCGTGGTGCTCGACGCGGTGGCATCGTATCCCGCCGACGCGGGCCATCCGGTGGCGGTGACCGGCGCCCGAGACACCCTGAATCCCCACCTGAGGCTGGCCGGTTCGGTGCCGAACCCCACGGCGATCGTGTCGACCCGCACCGGGTTGTTCCTGACCTCGGGCGCGCTTCCCGGTCGTGACATCGGCGACTCCACGTCGATGGAGGTCCACATGCGTTCGTCGATGAACAGCTTGGGCCGGAACCTGACCGGGCAGGGCCTGCACTGGTCGGACGTCTTCTTCGTGCGGGTCATGCCGACCCCGCAGCCGGGGCGAGCCGACGTCGATTTCGACGCCTGGGCTCCCGTGCACGAGACGCTCGGTGAGCTGACTGGCGGGACCAGACCACCCTACACCTTGTGGTCCGCACCCGGCTTCGGCGCCAGCGGCCGGTTCTCGGAGATCGAGATCTGGGCTGTGCCGGCCGCCCCCTCGGCGGTGTTCGCCGCCGCGGATCCTGCCGCCGTGAATCCCAGGCTTCGCATGTCCGGCAACCCCAGGAGCTTCATCGCGAGCGGCGCCATGGTCGCCCCCAATGCCGAGCTGGCCTGGATGTCCGGTGTCGTGGCGCCCCAGGGAACGCCCCCCGAACAGGAGTCGGCCCGCGCGGTCGCGATCTTCGAGGAGCGCGTCAGCCAAATGGGCGCCACGCTGGCCGACGTGGCCGAGCTCCGCGTCTATCGTGTGGCGCGCGGCACCGAGGGAGATGACCTCGCCGCGGCCTGGAACGAGGTCTACGGCGCCGAATGGAACAACGAGATGCAGCCACACAAGCCGGTGCGGACCAACTATCTGGTCGACTCGCTGCCGGGTGGCCGTCACGTCGAGGTCGAGGCGATCGTGGTGTTGCCGCCCCGGGGGTTCTGAGCGTGCGCCCGCAGACGATTCTCCTCGCCGCCGGAATGATGACCGTGGGGCTCGGCGCCCAGACGGTCAGTGCTCCCGAGCGGCTTCCGCTCGAGCGGCTCGATGTCTCGCCGCCGGCGACCCGCGTGACCGGCGACCTCGGGTCGCTGCGTGTGCATAGCGGAGCCTGTCGTGCGCAAGAGCTCAGTGGGGCCGCTCTGCGTCGCCGGATCGTCGACGTCACGGTGCAGGAGTGGAGCTTCTTCGGTCACGCCGTTCTCGACTACACCCGACCCGATGTGTTCGACCGTTCGCGTATCCGGCGTCGCGGCTGGTCCCTGCTCGGTCGCGAGGACACGGTACGGGTCGCCGACTCGATTGCCGGCTACTGGACCGTGACCCCCGAGGGGAGCTGGATCATCGAGAACCAGAATCGCCGCTGGAACCAGTCGGGCGTGGCCTCGCGGTGGCGCACCCCGTGGTCGGCGGCGTTCATCTCGTGGGTGATGTGCGAGAGCGGACTCGACGAGATGGACCAGTTCCGCCGCGCCGTCGCGCATCACAGCTACATCGATCAGGCCATCCGGGCCCGGGACGGTGGTGCCGCCTCGGCCGCGTTCACGGCCTACGACATCGGCGAGGCGCCGATTACGCCCGGCGACCTGCTGTGCAGCGGGCGACGGCCCGCCTATCGGACCGTGGCCGACCGGCGTCGCCAGATGGGCGAGGGCGCGCGGACGCACTGTGACATCGTGGTCAAGCTCGAGCCGGACCGTGACCGGATCCTCGCCATCGGTGGCAACGTTCGGGCGACGGTCGGTCTGAAGCTGTTGCCGGCCGCAGTCGATGCCGAGGTCGGCCTGCACCCGGCCGGCGGGCCACGCCCGTTGTTTGTGCACCTCAAGCTCGCCGCTGAACCGATCGCGCCCGACGCGCTCGACGACACCCCGACCCTGCGCGCGTTGCGTTGCACGGGTCTGGCCTGGCCGGAGTCGCTCCGGGCCGCGTCGATCGCGCCGGCGTCCGCCGCGCGCTGTTGATTCGGATAGACTGCGTGCCCGCTTCTGATGGGCGACGCTCCAGAAACTGAGGAGGAACGATGAAAGCCACCGCCATTGCCCCGTACGCCGTCGCCGCCCTGCTCGTTGCCGCCGTGTCCGGCGCGCAACCTCAGGACATAGACCTTCGTGCGTCTGACGGCATCGTCCTCAAGGGGACATACAGCTCGCCCGCCCGGCCCGGTCCCGGGATGCTGCTCATCCACCAGTGCAACATGGACCGGACGTCATGGACGACCATCGCCGACGAGCTCGTGGACGCCGGCGTGCACGTGCTCACGCTGGACCTGCGAGGCTTCGGCGAGAGTGGCGGCGAGGGGATGTCGGCCGGCTTCCCGACCCTGCTCCAGAAATCGGCGGGCGACGCCGACATGGCCTACGAGTATCTGGCGGCCCAGCCCGGGGTCGACATCGATCGGATCGGTGTGGGCGGCGCCAGTTGTGGCGGCATGATCAACGCCGACCTGGCGGCCCGCAAGCCGGCCAAGGCGTTGATGCTCCTGTCGAGTCCACCCAGCGCGGCGGCGGTCGAGAACATGGCCGCGTCACCCGAGCTCGCGGTGTTTGGCGCGGCTACCGAGGACGATCCGGTGACCCAGGGCGTCGCCGATGCGCTGCGCGCGGCGGTCGCCAGCTCCGAGCACCCGAACTCGAAGGCGATGATCTATGAGGGCACCGAGCACGGGCTTCCGATGTTCGAGAGGAATCCCGACCTCGAGCCGGCGCTGCTCGACTGGCTGAAAACCGAACTGAACTAGAGACCGGTCGTCAACACCCAGAGGTATTCCGAGGCGAGTGCTTGTGGACGTGGAGTTTCCCCACGAACCGTTCAACACCTTCGTCAAGGCCGGCACGGCCGGCGAGAAGATCCAGGCAATTATGGGCGAGCTCAAACCCGAGGCCGCCTACTTCACCGAGCGGGACGGGGTCCGTGGCGGCATCCTGGTGGTGGATCTCGCCGACCCCTCGAAGATCCCGTCGATCGCCGAGCCTCTCTTTCTCACCTCCAATGCCAAGGTGAAGTTCCAGGTCGTGATGACGCCAGAGGACCTGGGGGCCGCCGGGCTCGACGAGCTCGGCCGAAAGTGGGGCTAGCGCCGAGAGGACCTGTCCCGCCCCAGCGACCCGGTCACGTACCGATCGAGGGCGCCGCCCCATTGCTCGCCGGTTCCGTCCTTTCGCACCTGGACCCACGCGGGCGTTCGTTCACTCGTCAGGTGGTGGGCGAGTCCCCTGACCATCTTGGCGGGCAGGTCCGACATCTCACCCGGACCCCGGACCGGAGCTCACGAGCCGCTCGGCCAGAGCGAGAAACGCCTGCTCGACCCCGGCGCCGGTCAGGGCGCTGGTGTCGATCGACGGGAGTGACGCGCTCTCGATATCGGCGCGCACGGCGGCATCCACCTGCCCTTGACCTTCGAGGTCCCTCTTGTTGATCAGCAACAGACCGGGGACCGCGTCCAGGCGGGCGGCGTGTCGCTCGCGGAGGGCCAGGGCTTGCTCGATGGTCGTCCGGCGGGTACCGTCGGCGACCAGCAGGTACCCGGCCAGCCCTCGTAGGTGCGACGGTTGAACGCTCAGGAACTTGTCTTCACCGGCCAGATCCCAGAGGACGAGCCCCACCTCGCTCTCGCCGACCGTGACCTGTTTCCGGTCGATCTTGACCCCGACGGTCGTGAGGCAACGTTCCGGAAGATGCCCTGGACGAAGCGGTGCACCAGGCTGGTCTTCCCGACCGCGAACGCGCCAAGCAGGCAGATCTTCTTCTGGATCATCGGATGCGTCGTCGTTGCTTCGCGCGGCACAGGATACCGTAGCCGTCGCCCCGTCAGGAGCCGTCCCCGAGGCGTGACGGGGTGCCTCAGTCGGCCCCCACGGCAGTGGTATAGTCGACCCCGGTTCGACCCATGTCCGCTTCGGGAGGTGACGATGAGGCGCGGTGCGTGTCTGGTGGCTCTGACGGTGATCGGGATGGTGCTCACGGTCGCCACCCATGAGGCGCGGCAGCCACGGCCGGAGATCTACGGGATCAAGCGGGTGTCCGAGCAGTTGTATGTGCTGATCAACGACCCGATGAGCAACGCCATGGAGACCGGCGGCAACACCGCCATCTGGGTCATGGACGACGGCGTCTTGCTGGTCGACACGAAGATCGCGGGCTACGGCCAGAGCATCATCGATCACGTGGACAAGATCACCCATCTGCCGGTGACCACCATCGTCAATACCCATACCCACTACGATCACAGCGGCACGAATACCGAGTTCCCCGACACGGTCGACTTCGTCGTGCACGAGAATACGCTCGCCCAGATGTCCCGCGAGAGTTGCGCGCCAGTGACCAACTGCGACGCGTTCAAGGGAGAGAACGCCAGGTATCTGCCCAAGACGACCTACTCGGACCGCCATACCCTGTTCAGCGGTGACGACCGGGTGGAGCTCTACCACTTTGGCCAGGGCCACACCGATGGCGACACGTTCGTCGTGTTCCCGTCGGCCGGCGCCATGCACACCGGCGACATGTTCCAGCGGATGACCAGTGGATTCCCGTTCATCGACGTTGCGAACGGGAACGGCAGTGCGCTCGAGTTCGGGGCGACCCTCGAACGGGCGGTGGCCGGTATTAGCGGCGTGGACACCGTGATTCCGGGGCACAACACCTGGGTGGTCGACTGGACGGATTTTGTCGCGTTCAGCGGGTTCTATAACGACATGCTGGATCAGGCGCGGGCCAGTCATGCCGCCGGCCGCAGCGCCGAGGAGGCGGCGGAGGCCTACCGCATCCCGGCCGCGTTCAGCCAGTTCCTGGCCCCGCCGGAGAACGTCCAGCGGGCGGTCGGATGGGTCTACGACGAGCTGTGACCCGCCGGTCGGGTCGAGAGCGGCAAGGGGAGCGAGCGAGATGAGCAGACACAGACTCGTGGCGGCGCTCGGTGGAGCTCTGGTGCTAGCGACGGCCGGTCCGCTCGCGGCGCAGGAGCCGCCCCGGACCCCGTGGGGCGATCCGGATCTGATGGGGACTTGGTCGTACGCCTCATTGACACCACTCCAGCGGCCCACCTCGATGGCCGACAAGGAGTTCTTCACGCCCGAGGAGGCCGCCCAGCGCAACTTTGCCGTGACCCAGGACCGGCCCGATCCGCCGGGCAGCGTGGGGTCCTACAATGCGCTCTGGTTCGACCGGGGGGAGGTCGCCGAGGATCTCCGTACGGCGTTGATCGTCGACCCGCCCAACGGGCGGTTGCCGACGCGGCCCGAGACCGATCAGCGGGCCGAGGAGCGCCGGGCGTATCTTCGCGACCACCCCGCCGATTCCTGGCTGGATCGGAGCAACTGGGACCGGTGCATCACCTATCACGGCGTGCCGCCGGTCTCGACCGGCTACAACAACACGTATCAGATCCTCCAGACGCCGACCCATGTCGCGATCCGGGTCGAGAACATCCACGACGTTCGGATCATCCCGATCGACGGTCGCCCCGCGCTCAGTGACGCCATCCGACAGTGGAACGGCGACTCGCGCGCCTACTGGGAGGGGGACACGCTGGTGGTCGAGACCGCCAATTTCAGCGACCAGACCGTCCACCGCTTCCCGTCGTCAAGAAACACCCGGGCCGTGGAGCGCTACACCAGGATCAGCGAGGATCAGATCGACTACCAGTTCACGATCGAGGATCCCACGGTCTACACCCAGCCATGGACCGCGGTTCGCCCCATGCCCAGGCTGGACGACTACATCATCTATGAGTACGCGTGCCACGAAGGCAACTACGCCATGACCAACATCCTGCTCGCCGAGCGGTCGCAGGAGGCGGCACGGACCCAGGAGCAGGACGAGCAGTAGGCTCGCCGGAGAGTGTCATGGTTCGAGTAATCGCGGCGGTCGGAGCGGCAACTTCGTCGCCTTCGACGCTGCGGACGGGATGCCGCTCTGGAACACCCGCATCGGCAACACCTCGAACGCTCCGCAGACCTACCTCGTGGACGGCCGCCAGCATGTGCTCGTGGCCTCCGGTCAGCAGCTCTTCGCCTTCGTGATGTACTGAGCCGGATTTCCACGGGGTTTCGCCCCCAACCACGCGGCTCGTCTCTGATAGCCTGCAGATCTGACCGACGTCCGTGCCGCGTCGGGGGGCCGGGCCATGCAACTCGCACAGACCAACCTGGCGTGGATGCGCTATTCGCTCGACGACCCGCGGATGACGCCGATGCGTGACGAGATCGATCGCATCAATCGTCTCGGCGACGACACCCCCGGCTGTGTCTGGCGGTTCGAGACGCCCGAGGGCGACGCCACTGGCGTCCGGGTGCTCGACGATCCGCGAATCCTGTTCAATCTGACGATCTGGCGGTCGATCGACGACCTGCGGCACTACGTGTATCGCAGCGAACACGCCGACTTCTTCCGGCGCCGCCGCGAGTGGTTCATCCCTCCCCCGCAGCCGCCGGTGGCCATGTGGTGGGTGGTCGAGGGTGAACGGCCCTCGGTGGCGGAGGCGATGGAACGTCTCGAGCGTCTGTGGAGGGACGGACCGTCGCCCGAGGCCTTCAGTCTGGCCGAGGCGTGGGACGCCGAGGGGCGCCCCGTCAGTCGGACCCGGCGATCGCCTCGCACAGCCGGGTGACCCGTTCGGTATCGGCCAGCGTGCACCCGACGCCGCGCGGTTCTCCATGGACGCAGGTGGCGATGAACTCCTCCAGCTGTCCTCGAAGCCCGGGCTTGTAGGTGAGATCGGCCTCGCGACTGATCTCCACGTGCGGCGAGTAGCGGCGGATCGGGTGCTCCCGCGTGGCGTCGGCCACGTCCATGCCGTGATAGACCGTCATGGTCTCGAGCGGCGACAGCTCGTAGATCCGATCGGTGAAGTGCAGCGCGAGCCGATGGCGGCTGGGGGCGTCGAAATGGATCTGCAGGTGGACGGGAACATCGGTGTCGGTGGCCACGAGCAGCCCGTTGTAGGCCGAGAAGCTCCCATCGTCTCGCGGTCCCGAGCGATACATCCGCTCGACGTGCAGATCACCCAGCAGGTGCACCAGCAGATCGAGCGGGTGCGAGGTTCGCCACAGTAGTCGCATGGTCGGCACCCAGGCCGGCGACGACGAGAGCTCCCCGTCGAGCGGGTCGGGAAAGCTGCCCTCGACCGAGAGCAGGGTCTCGTCCCGAAGGGCCTGGCGCACTTCGGGCAGGAACTCGTAGAAGCGCCGGTTGCGGCCGATCAGGGTCCGTTCCCCGAGCGGTGTCGGACGGTCGAGCCAGTCGCGCAGCCGCCGGGACGAGGTCGCAGGCGGCTTCTCGATCAGGCTGGGCACACCTGCCGCCAGCACCTGTTCAGCGATGTCGGCCGTCCGATCCCATGGTGTCACCACCAGCACCGCCTCCACGGCGGCGCGGTCCATCGCCAGAAGGTCCTCGACCCGGTCACACGCGCGGTCGACCTGAAAGTCGTCCATGAACCGCCGTCGACGGTCCGAGTCGCCGGTCGTGCACACCGTGTCGATCTGATGATCCAGCCCACGGATGACCGCGGCATGGTGGCGCGCCATCGGTCCGCATCCGATCACCCCGAATCTCATCGGTCGTGCCCCGGCGCGTCGTCGGCCACCGGCTGTGCCGCTACCGGACGCCGGGCACCGTTCCATCTGATGTCGGGCACGAACACCGACTGGCGCCTGAGGATCTCGTCACGACAGCCTGCCAGGTCGTCGAGCACCCGGCCCAGCTCGGCGTCGACGTCGATCATGCTGTAGGGCGCCGATGGCATCTCGCCCAGATGCACGACGGCGTCCGGTCGTACGTCAGCCAGTGCGTCCCGCACGAAGGCGTAGTCGCAGAGGTCGCCCTCGAAGAACCGGAGGTCCCGTCCGAACCGGGCTCGGAAGGCCTCGATCCGTTCCGACATCGAGGCGATCGGAACGATGGATCCCGACCCCATCTCCTCGACCCAGGCGCGCCGCAGGAAGCGGTTGGCGCCAGAGATCTCGTCGCCGCGCTCGGCCAGATGTCTGGCGAGCGCCCAGCCCAGATAGCCGTCGACGCCGGCAATGAAGATCTTCATCTGCGGTGGTGTCTACGTGGTCCCTAAAGCCGACATAGTGTAGCCTACCGATCCAGTCGGACCCCCCGTCAGCGCGTCGGCGGCTGCAGTCCGATCGCCGCGCGAGCGTCGGCGATCATCTCGGTCAGGAAGGCGCCGAGCTCGATTCCGGTGGCGTCGGCAATCCGCACCATCCGTTCGAAGTTCGACACCACTCCGGCCGCATCGACCATGCCCTCGGTCCCCAGCGCCGAGACCACTGCGGTCCGGGCCGGGTCGAGCGACGTCGGGTCACCGTTGACCACGGCCTCGGCGAAGGCCACCAGCTCGGCGCCGGCCTCGACCGTGGCGTCCGGAGCTGCGCCCTGGATCGCCTCGAGATCCGGAGACTGCCCCAGAACCTCGCTGCTCGCCCGGAGCAGCCATGCGTGGGCGTTGGTTCAGTGGATGCACTGGTTGAGGGCCGAGACAGGGCCCGCCAGCAGCTCCATCTGCGGTCGGCTCAACGACCCCTGCGTGGCGGCCGGGTCGCGGACGCAGGTGTTCTCGAGGTAGTGCACCGCGCTGAGATCGGCGAGGGTTCTTACCTCGTCGGGAACGAGGCTGAGCGCGCGGATGACGTTCCCGGTACGCTCGGCGGGCCAGAGATCAGCCTCGGGTGTGTCGGCCTTGTCGAGCGGCACCATGGGGACCCACGCCTCGTCCGGACCCGCCGAGGCGGGCCGATACCGGGTCGGTGCGCCCGGCTCGGCGACCGGGAGTGGGTGCGGCGGGAGACTGAGCGCCACGACCGTCCCCACCAGCTCGACATAGTGACCGTCGGAGAGCCCGTCGGCGACGGTGTGGGGTGACAATGCCGCCTGGCGACGCTGACAGTGGGCGCAGCTCTCGGCGGCGCGCGCCTCGCGGGCGATCGCGACCCGCTCGGCCCCGGTCCACCAGGCCCCGGGTCTTGCCAGCCGCCGCCAGAATCGGTCGTGGCTCTCGGCGAAGTCTGCTCGCACCGGCACCGTGGCGGCCTCGATTTCGAGAAATCCGAGTACTCGATCGGGGGTGGGGTCGACACCTCGCGAGTGCTGTCGTTCCGAGCGAACTACCGCCAGGGCGACCAGATCTACTCCGACCTGTCGAACCCGTTCCTGGGGCGCGGCAGTGGCGGTTCCCTGAGCGCCACGGTTCGGCCGTTCGCCCGGTTGAGCTCGCAGCTCACGCTCAACACCAGTCGACTGACCGACCCGCTTGCCGGGAATGCCGAGGTGTTCGACGTCAAGATCTACCGCGCGCAGAGTGTGCTGACGTTCACCGACCGGCTGCTGATGCGCAACATCACCGAATACAACAGCTTCGACAAGGAGCTCGACTTCAACGTCCTGTTCACCTACCGGGTCAACGCAGGTAAGGCCTTCTACATCGGCTACGACGACCACTATCGGCAGGCGGACCAGCTCTTCTTCGATCCCGATGGCGACGGTCTCGACGAGCGGTTGTTCTTCAGCCGGGACCTGCGTCGGACGAACCGGGCGATCTTCACCAAGATTCGCTATCTCTCCCGCTACTGAGCGGGTCGGTGGCATGCGTGTCCCCCTGCGGTCCTGTAGACTCACGGTTCCTATGCCTTGGCTTCGCACCTGCGTCGCACTCGCTGCCGCACTGGCTCTGGCCGGGTCCGTGTCGGCGGGCTCGGCCGAGGACCGGACTCGCCGCCTGGTGATCGTGGTCGACAGCGAGGACGATCCGCGGCTCGCCCTGACCCGCGAGGCGATCGCGTTCTGGAATCGGACCCTGGACGAGGTCGGCGTCGACCTCGAGGTGCGCCAGGTGGAGCTCGTCGTGACCTCGACCCAGGCGCGAGCCATCGAGACCTTCGCCCGGTTCGTCTCGCAGCGCGGCGGCCGGATGCCGAAGGGCACCAACGGCCCCACTCCGCCCGAGGCGCTGGCCGGGCTCGATGGCGATGTCGTGATGCTCCTGTCGCGCCAGCAGTTGTTGCCGTTCGCCTGGCCGTTGCTCGGTACCCCCGACTACTTCGTCGCGATCCGACAGCTCGAACGGCGTCGGCCGGGCGATGAGCGGGTGCTGAGAAACGTCATTGCCCACGAGCTGGGCCACACGCTGGGGCTGTCCCACCATCGCACCAGCTTCACGCTGATGTGCGCGCCGTGTTCGTCGGTCGCGGCGGCCGACGAGGCTCTGGAATGGCTGCCCCTGACCGAGCTCGACCGGACCCGTCTGCGAGAGCGATACGCTCGCGAGTAAGCCGACCGGCGGTGTCGTCGTCTCAAGTAGATAAGAGGATGCAGATGCGAACTACCGGATGCTGTCTAGTGACATCGCTGCTCTCGGCGCTGCCCGTGATGGCCCAGGACTGGCCCCAGTGGCGTGGGCCGGCTCGGGACGGTGTCGTGGCTGCCGCGGTGACACCCGAGGCGTGGCCAGAGGCGTGGGAACGCCAGTGGGCGTCAGAGGTCGGCGAAGGCTACTCGTCACCGGTCGTCGTCGGTGATCACGCGTATACCTTCAGCCGACAGGATCCGCTCGAGGTCGTGACGGCCATCGCGCTCGTCGATGGAACCGTGTCGTGGCAACAGATCTATCAGGCGCCGTTCGAGCAGAACTCATATGCCCTGGCGGTCGCGAAGGGCCCCTATGCCACCCCGCTGGTGGCCAACGGTCGGATCTACACGGTGGGGGTGACCGGCATCGTGTCGGCGTGGCCCGTCGAGGGCGGACCGCCGCTCTGGCAGCGAAACTTCACCCACCTCTTCGATACGACCGATCTGTTCTGCGGGACAGCGGCGTCCCCGTTGCTGGTCGACGATCTTCTCGTGGTGCAGGTTGGGAGCGACCTCGACGGCGGGGTGGTGCTCGGGCTCGACATCGCCGACGGGAGCGAGCGGTGGCGGTTGGCCGGACCCGCTCCGGGCTACGCCTCGCCGTTCGTTGTCAGCACCGGTGGCGCGGACCATCTGGTGGTGCTGACCCAGGAGACGATCGACGGGCTCGATCCGCGGACGGGTGTTCCTCGCTGGAGCATCCCGTTTCCTGACGAGTGGTTCGAGAACATCGTGACACCGGTCTGGACCGGGACCGAGCTCATCATGTCCGGTACCCGGGCCGGGACCCATGCCTACACCTTGTCCGAGGCGGACGGCGAGTGGAGCTGGGCCGAGAGGTGGGCGAACCCGGACGTCACTCTGTACATGAGCACGCCCGTGCTGGGCGACGGTCTCCTCTACGGTCTTTCGTCGAAACGCGCGGGCCAGTTCGTGGCAATCGATGCCGGGAGCGGAGAGGTGACCTGGTCCAGCGAAGGACGGGAAGGCCGTCACGCGGCCGCGCTGCTCACCGACGAGCACCTGTTGCTCCTGACCGACGAGGCGCAGTTGCTGGTGGTCGAACGCGGCGGTACGACCTTTCGGATTGCCCGGAGCTACAGCGTTGCCGACAGTCAGACGTGGAGTGTGCCGGTCGTGCTACCCGACGGCCTGCTCCTGCGCGACGAGACCCATCTGTTGAAGCTGACCGCCGAATGACGAGCGGAACTAAGGGAGCCCAATCATGATCACGCTGAGCAAGAGAGCTCGCCGCGCAGCCGGACTGGCCCTAGTCGCCAGTGTCGCGATTCTGATCGCGCCGACGCTGCAGGTGCTGGCGGCCGAGGACCTGCCGACGGCCACCCCGGAATCGGTCGGCATGTCGAGCGAGCGGCTGCAGCGCATCGACGACTACTTCCAGCGGTTCGTCGACGAGGGGAAGATCGCCGGGGCGGTTAGCCTGGTGGCGCGGCACGGGAAGGTCGTGCATCACTCGGCCGTCGGGATGAATCACATCGAGGCGGGGACACCGATGTCCACCGACCAGATCTTCATCCTGATGTCGATGACCAAGCCGATCGTCTCGACCGCGCTGATGATGCTCTTCGAAGAGGGGCGGTTCCGACTGGATGATCCGATCGCGGACTGGATTCCCGAGTATGCCGACCACATGGTGCGTGAGAGCGACGGGCCCGTGGCCCGGACCGAGACCGCGGCGCGCCCGGTCACCATCCGCCACGTCCTGACTCACACGTCCGGACTGACGCTCAGCGCCAACGGTGCGGCCCTGTCGGCCGAGGACCGGCGCTACGTCACCAACGACGGCGAGCCGTTCGCCACCCTGTCGGAGCGGGTGACCCGCGCGGCGAAGATTCCGGCCGCCTTCCACCCCGGCGACCACTGGCAGTACGGTGCCTCGACCGACTACGTGGCGGTGCTCGTGGAGCGGATCAGCGGGCAGTCCATCGACGAGTTCCTGCAGGAGCGGATCTTCGAGCCGCTCGGCATGGAGGACACCTTCTACAACGTGCCGAGGGAGAAGGTCGACCGGGTCGCAGCCGCCTACCGCCGCGTCGACGACGGGATGGAGCTGCTGCGGGCGCCCGGGTTCCGGGAGCCAACCACCTACTTTCCCGGGGTCGCTGGGCTGAGCGGGACCTCGTCGGACTACTTCCGGTTCTCGCAGATGATCGCCAACGGTGGTGAGCTCGATGGTGTCCGGCTGCTCGGCCGGAAGACCGTCGACCTGATGGTCAGCAACCACACCGATGAGATGGACATCTACATCCGGGGTGGAGGGTATGGCTTCGGTCTTGGCTTCGGGGTGCTGGTCGATCCGACGAAGTCGTTCGACACCATGTCGGCCGGTGGCTACGGGTGGGGCGGCGCCTGGGGCACGCTCTACTACGCCGACCCGGCGGAGGATCTCGTCGGGCTGATGTTCATCCAGCTGTCGGGTCACGGTCCGCTGAACATCCGCCAGATGTTCACGAACGTGGTCAGTCAGGCGATTTTGGACAGCGTGGCCGATCAGTCGCCGAAGATCCGCGGTTTTCTGGGCACCCCGTAGGGCGTGGACCGGGGGCGGGGCGCTCCCCCGCCACTACCAGAGACGCAGCTGGCCCGTCGTGGTGGCGACTGCGGTCGGCGGCGGCACCGAGAAGTAGTGCTCGAGCCGCTCGCGCAGCCAGACGATGTAGCGACGGTTACGTTCGCGTTCCGCGATCGCCTGCCGGCATAGCAGCGCCACCGACTCTGCGTGACGGCGCCACGAACGGCCATCGCAGTCGATCCGCAGATAGCAGGGTTTCTCGTCCCAGAAGAGAGGATCGCGGGCCAGGGTCCAGATGTCGCACTGGACCTCGCCGCTCGGCACCACACCGAGCCCCGGTGGCTGGAGCAGATGCGTCAGCTCGTGTCCGATGGTGAAGTAGGTGACATGGCGCCGGCGATAGGGGTTCAGCCGGATGAGTCTGTCGGCCGGGATGGCGAGCCCATTGAGTCGCCGGCTCGCGGTGACGCCGACCGTGACCGGCGCCCCGCCGAGCTCAGGGAAGAGCGCCAGCGACTGCTCAAGCCGCGAGACCAGGTCGTCGGACGCGACGGCGGCCATCGGCGCGGTGAGACGGAGCCGGGGCATGCGATGAACACGATAGCAGGGTTCGCGACCGCGAGGGGCGGCGATGTTTGCCTCTCGCTCTATCGGAACCCCCGCCGACTTCCGCCAGAGTCAACGCGGACTTGCCGGAACCAAATTTTCTTGAAGAGAAAAATAATTTTCTCTTCAAGTCGTGATTAGATAGACGAACCATGAACGGCATCATCAACTGGTTTGCTCGGAACCCTGTCGCCGCCAACCTCCTGATGGTCTTCCTGATCGTGAGCGGGACCATTGCAACGTTCACCGTCAAGGAGGAGGTCTTCCCCGAGTTCGAGCTCGACATGGTGACCATCGACGTGCCGTATCTCGGAGCCGCGCCCGAGGAGGTCGAATCGGCCGTCTCGGTTCGCATCGAGGAGGCGATCCAGGGGATCGACGGAATCAAGCAGATCACGTCGACCGCGTCCGAAGGAATGGGCACGGTGCAGGTCGAGCTGGAGCTTGGCGCCGACGCCCGCAAGGTGGTCGACGACATCAAGAGCAACGTCGACGCCATCACGATGTTCCCGGCCGAGACCGAGAAGCCGATCATCCGCGAGCTCACGACTCGACAGCAGGTGGTCGACATCGCCGTGGCTGGCGATACCGACGAGCTCACGCTGAAGCGGGTGGCCGAGCGGGTGCGCGACG
>CAJWMX010000020.1 GCA_913043805.1 uncultured Acidobacteriota bacterium
GGCCGCGCGCGGCATCGACGTGTCGCAGATGACCGAGAAGGCCGAGGTGGCCGATGCCTTCGAGCAGATCGTCGACGAAGGCGTCCGTGCGTTCAATGTCGAGCGTCTGCACGGCATGGACGCCTCGCTGGGCGATGTCGTCGAGGCGACCCGCATGCTTCCGATGATGGCATCGCGGCGGGTTGTCATCCTGCGCCGCGCCGAGCTCGCGCTGGTGCCGAAGCGGGAGAGCAAGGCGGTCACCGCCGACCTGGAGGCCTTCGACGCCTACCTCGACGCGCCCTCGGACCACGCGACGCTGGTCCTCGTGTGTGACGATCTCGATCGTCGGCGGAACACGACGAAGCGGCTCATTGCCAACGCCACCATCGTCACTTGCGGCGTCGTCGAGAGTGTGGCGGACGCCGAACGCTGGGTGCGTCGGCGCGTCGCGGCAGAGGACGTGTCGATCGAGCCCGCGGCGGCCCGCATGGTGGCGGCGTTGGCGGGACCCGACCTGTCCCGGTTGCGCGGCGACCTGGAGCGCCTGCTGCTGTATGCGGCGGGCGAGGACACCATTCGCGTGGACGATGTCCGGGCGATCGCCGGCCCGGCGACCGTGCACGATGATTGGGCCGTGGCCCGCGCCATCGAGCGCGGACAGGCGGGGCAGGCGTTGCGCGAGCTGGCGCTGGTGCTCGATGCAGGGGCCGCCCCCTTCATGGTGCTCGGCCAGCTGGCGTGGGTGGCGCGCACCAAGCTCCCGCCCGGCCGGGTTGGCCCGGCCGTCGAGGCGATGTTCGAGACCGATCTGGCGTTGAAGAGCTCTGCCGGCGACCAGCGGGTGCTGCTCGAGCGGTTGGTGCTTGAGATGTGCGGGGTTGGGCTCCCGCCATCGGCGAGGGCCCCGTCCTGGCGTCCGTGATGGACTAGCTGGCGGCGGCGAAGCGCTTGGCGAGCCGAGACTTGTACCGGGCGGCGGTGTTGTCGTGAATGACGCCCTTCGCTGACATCTTGTCGATCAGCGACACGGTGCCGCTCATTGCCGAGCGCGCCTCGTCGGTGTTGCCCTGATCAATCGCCGACCGCAGCGACTTCAGCGATCGCCGCAGCCGGGTCCGCAGACTGCGGTTCCGGGCGCGCCGCACGATGTCCTGCTTGTGCGCCTTCTTCGTATGCTTGTGGTTGGCCAAATCCTACGTCGTCCTTTCCTGGCCCAGGCAGCGTCTCGCTGACCTGACCGACCCATAATTGTAGCACCGAGGCGACCCCGGCGGCGGCTCAATGTCCCCGCAGTCGGCGGAGCGCCCGACGCTGGCGCTTGTCCGGTTGACCGGAGACACGCGGCGTCAGACGGGCATCGTCGCGGATCGCCCGTCGAAGCTCGAGTTCCTCGGGTCTGAGCCCGGGCGTGACGTCCTCATACAGTTGACGGGCGTCGGCCTTGGCCAGGTGCTTGCCCGCCAGTGCTTTCACCACCACGAGCTGAGTCCGCCCATCGCTACGGGTAATGGTGAGCCGGTCGTCTGGCTGGGTGAACCGGTGCGGTTTGGCCCGCTGTCCGTTGACCTCGACCTTCCCTCCTCGGCAGGCGCGTTGCGCCTCCGAGCGTGTTTTGAAGAGGCAGGCGACGTCCAGCCAGACATCCAGCCGGAGTCGGGTCTCGGTGGCGGCGTCTGTCACGCGGCCTTCTGAATTAGGGCGAGCTCGGCGCCTGGGGCACGTCCGAATACACGGGAATACGCTGGCCGTCGACGATGTGGAAGCTCTTGTAGATGGCCTGCCCGTTGACGACGATGTCGGCCCGGGCCGCTGCCGCGGCGCGCGCCAGCGAGGTGGACGAGCGTACCCGGCGCAGATAGCTCTGGGTTTCACGGAATGGCGGCACCTGGTTGCCGTGCCGCGATACGGCCTGCGGGCCGGCGTTGTAGGCCGCCAGGGCGAGCTCTTCGTTGCCGTCGAAGCGATCCAGGAGCTGGCGGAGGTAGGCGACGCCCCCGGCCACGTTCTGGGCCGGATCCCAGGGGTTGGTGACGCCCAGGTCCTGTGCGGTGCCAGGCATCAGCTGCATAAGCCCCATCGCGCCCTCGGACGACAGCGCCTGCTGGTCGCCGGCCGACTCGACCTGGATGATCGCGCGGACCAACTCGGGCCGCACGCCGTGGCGACGAGATTCACGATCGATGATGCCATCGAGTCCCGCCCGGACCGGCGGCGCGGCGCGCGTGGTGCGGACCCCGGCGGCGCCGGGCACCGGTACGGTGGCCATCGCGCCATCACGGGGGCGGTCGGAGAGCACCAGCGCGCCGTTGGCGTCCCGCCAGGAATAGATCTGTGCCTCGGCGGCGGTGACGCCACCCAGAAGTAGTGCGAGACAGGCGCAGATTAGACGCGACATCCGGATCTCACGATATCCCAGCCCGTCATCGGGGCCAAGTGTTCCGTCAAGTGGGCCTACTGGGTATATCGGGTCGCGAGCTGTTGGCGCCCAGCGCGCGAGCTGCTAGGCCGAGAGCATGCCCTGGACGACCGAACGGCTCTCGGTGAGGAGCTCGTCGATCTTTTCCGGCTGGCGTCCCCCTGCCTGCGCGAAGTCCGGGCGCCCACCGCCGCCACCCCCCACGATCGGGGCGATCGCCTTGACGACCTGTCCGGCATGGACGCGGTCGACGAGGTCCTTGCTGACCGAGACGACCAGGGCCACCTTGCCGTCGTTCTCCGAGGCCAGCACGACCACACCCTGGCCCAGCCGGTCGCGGAGCGAGTCGGCGAGCCCTCGAAGCGAGCCTTTTTCGAGCCCGGAGACCCGACGGGCGACGAACCTGGCGTCGCCGATGGCCTCGCTGTCGTCGTCGCTCTCGACGCCGGTGTCACCCAGCGCCGCCTGCATCTTCTGCTGCTCGAGCTCGCGGGCCAGTCTGCGAGTTTCGCCGGTCAAGCGCTCAATCGCCGAGAGCGCCTGGTCTCCGGGCACTCCGAGGGCGCCGAGGACGGCGTCCAGAGTGGCCCGCTGCTGCTGCAGCTCATCCACCGCGCCGGCACCGGTGAGGGCTTCGATGCGGCGGACGCCCGCCGCGACGCCGCTTTCCTGGGTCACGGTGAAGAGGCCGATGTCGCCGGTCGCTCGGCAGTGGGTGCCGCCGCACAGCTCCATGCTGACGCCGGGCACCGAGACCACCCGGACCTGTTCGGCGTACTTCTCTCCGAACAGCGCCATCGCGCCGTCGGCGATCGCCTCGTCGAGCGACCGCTCGGCGGTCTCCACGGGATGGTTCTGGTGCACCTGTTCGTTTACCATCCGTTCGATCGCCTCGAGTTGCTTCCGCGTCACCACGGCCCCGTGCGCGAAGTCGAAGCGTAACCGGTCGGGCGCCACGAGCGAGCCGGCCTGCTTGACGTGGGCGCCAAGCTCGTGCCGCAGCGCGGCGTGCAGCAGGTGCGTGGCGGTGTGGTTCCGGCGGATCGCATCTCGGCGGGCCACGTCCACCTCGGCCGTCACCGCGTCGCCGCGGCTCAGCTGCCCGGCCTCGAGGCGGACGCGATGTGCTCGCGGCCCGCCCGGAGCCACGCGTTCAAGGCCGTCGACCCGGGCGAGTGCGCCATGCGTGGTGCGGATCTCGCCGGTGTCGGACACCTGTCCGCCCGCCTCGAGATAGAACGGCGTCCGTCCGAGGACCACGAAACCCTCCGCCGGGGCCTCCAGCCGGTCCACAGCCGCCTTGTCGTTGTCGAACAGCTCTACGGCCGAGGTCTCGACCTCGGTCACGGTGTAGCCGTCGAACCGATCGTCCAGGCTGGTGACTTCGCCGGCCCGGGTGTCATCGGCGAAGGTGAAGCCGGTCGCGGCGCTGGTGCCGAAGCTCGCCGTCGCCCGTGACTGCGCTCGTTGCTGCTCCATCGCGGCTTCGAAGCCCGCGCGGTCCACCGCAAGCGAGCGCTCGCTTGCGAGATCCTCGATGAAGTCGACCGGGAGGCCGTAGGTGTCATACAGCCGGAAGATGTCGGCGCCAGGCAGTTGCCCGCCTTCGGGCACGTCGGCCAGCACCGCCTCGAGACGGGGCAGACCGTCGTTGAGCACCGCGTCGAAGCGATCCTCTTCGGCGCGGACCACCTGCACGATCGCGTCCTGGCCAGCCGGCAGCTCCGGGTAGGCCTGGCTCATCTGCTGGACCAGCACTTCGACCAGCTCGTGCAGGAACGGGCCCGACGCACCGAGTTTCTTTCCGTGGCGCATGGCGCGGCGCATGATCTTGCGCAGCACGTATCCTCGCCACTCGTTCGATGGCATGACGCCGTCAGCGATGAGGAAGGTCATCGCACGCAGATGGTCCGCCACGACGCGCATCGAGGTGTCATGCGGCGTGGGCGCCCCTGCCTCGGTGAGCGGGCCATAGACCCGTCCGGTGCGCTCGCCGATCGCCTCGAGCAGCGGCGTGAACAGATCCGTGTCGTAGTTCGACAGGGTGCCCTGGAGGACCGCCACGATCCGCTCCAGACCCATGCCGGTATCGATCGAGGCGGCCGGGAGCGGCGTGCGGTTGCCCTCGGCGTCCCGATCGAACTCCATGAACACGTTGTTCCAGATCTCGACGTAGCGGTCGCAGCTGCAGTCGATCCCCAGACAGCTCGGCGCGTCACAGGGCAGGTGGTCACCGCGGTGATAGTGGATCTCGGAGCAACGGCCGCAGGGGCCGGTGTCGCCCATTGCCCAGAAGTTTTCTTCGACTCCCAGCTCCACGATCCGATCGGCCGAGACCAGGTCCCGCCAGATCGCGTGGGCCTCGTCGTCTCGGGGAATCCCCGCCTCGCCCTTGAAGATGGTGGGGTAGAGCCGGTCGGGCGGGATTTGCCAGACCTCGGTCAGCAGGGTCCAGGCGAACGGGATCGCTTCGGCCTTGAAATAGTCACCAAAGGAGAAGTTGCCGAGCATCTCGAAGAACGTGTGGTGACGCCACGACGGTCCGACGTTGTCCAGATCGTTGTGCTTGCCGCTGACCCGCATGCATTTCTGCGAGGTGGTGGCGCGGCTGTAGCTTCGGCGTTCACGGCCCAGAAACAGGTCCTTGAACTGGTTCATCCCGGCGTTGGTGAAGAGCAGGGTCGGGTCGTCGGCCGGCACCAGCGAGCCGCTCCGAACGATCTCGTGTCCGTGGCTGGCGAAGTAGTCGAGGAAGGTCTGGCGTACGTCCGAGGAGGTCATCCGAACTATTCTTCCACAAAAGACAGGTCCCCACCGGCGCGGGCCACGAGGGCCTTGGCGACCTGATCCGGGGCGAATCCCTGCCGCAACAGGGCCTGATAGAGCCGCCTGAAATGAGCGCGATCTCGGATGGGTCCGGGGAGCCGCCGGGCGATGGCCTTCTCGAGCACGTCGGTCTCGCCCACCTCATCCAGCACCAGCCGAACGATCCGCGTGGCGGTGTCGGCCGGGATGCCCAGGGCCTCGAGCTCCTGTCGGGCCCGCCGTCCGCCCCGGTGCTTGACCCCGATAATGCGCCGGGCGTGGGCCTCGGCGGTCCGCTCGTCATCCAGCCAGCGCTCGGTCACCAATCGCGCGATCGCTTCATCTACCTCGTTGGGCTCGAGGTCGCGGTCCAGCAGCTTGGTCTTGAGCTGCGCCGAGGTCAGATCACGGCGAGCCAGCAGCCGGATGGCGGTAGGGTAGGCCGCGCGGCCAGGGGGGTCAGTCACCGAAACGCTCGACCAGGGGCCGCAGCGCGCCGTGCAGGCGCATGGTCGGGAAGTTACCGCTCTTGAGGTGGAGATCGGAGGCGCCAGCCTGGACGGCGGTGGTCAGCAGGGCCGTGATGTCCATACCGGAGGGTACCCGGTGGGGGAGGGTGTGTCGACCGCTACTGGGCTTCGTTGCAGAACGGACAGCGGTCCGCCCGCGCGTGGAGCGGTTTGCCGCAATGCCAGCAGAAGCCGCCCGCCGGCGTCGGTCTGGAGCGTAGGCGCGCCGCCAGCCCGGGGTCGGTGTCCGAGACGGTCGGCGGCAGCGACGGCGGCGGACTGGGCGTCGTCGGTGGCGTGGCCCGGCGCCCGGCCGCGACGGTCTCCAGGTCGGCCATCAGTTCGCTGGCTCGTTGATACCGGTCGGCCACATCGGGTGCCAGGCTCTTCATGATGAGATCGTTCACCTCGCCGGGAATGGCGCTGTTGAGCTGACGGGGTGGACGGACCAGCTCGCCCCGGGCCAGTCGGTCGAGGTCGCTGGGAGCCGGCGTATCGTAGGGCAGGACTCCGGTCAGCATCTGATAGATCGTGATGCCGATCGAATACAGGTCGGAGGCGAACACCGCCTCGCCCCTGAATTGCTCGGGCGCCATGTAGGGGGGGCTGCCGATGATCGTGGTGCCGTGGGCCGCGATTTCCAGGAATCGCGATGTGCCGAAGTCGGCGACCTTCAACACGTCGGCCTCCGAGACGAGCACGTTGGCTGGTCGCAGGTCGCGATGGATGATGCCCTGCCCGTGCGCATGGGCGACCGCCTGCGCGATCTGTCGGGCGTAGCCGAGCGCGCGGTCCACGTCCAGCCGGCCGCCGGTGGCGATGAGGGTTTCCAGCGTCTCGCCCGGCACGTACTCCATCACGATGAAGAAGACGTCATCCTGTTTCTCGGCGGTCGTGATCGAGACGATATTGGGGTGGTCGAGACTCGCGAGCAGTCGCGGTTCGCGCAGCAGTTCGCTGAAATTCAGGTTCTGTCGGTGGGGGACCTTGAGCGCGACCTGCTTGTCGAGCCAGGTGTCTTCGGCGAGGTAGACCGTGCCGAAGCCACCGCTGCCCAAAGCCGAGACGATCTTGTATTTACCGAGGATGTGGTTCGCGAAGAACATGCGAGCGGGGGGAAGTATAACCCCGGAACTCATCTGAGCTTCGCGGTTCGATCGTGAGCCGCCGCTATACTGCCGCCGTGCCGCCCCGCTTTCACGTCCCTGAGCTCTCCGGCCCCACCGAGGTGATCTCCTTGCCTCGCGACGAGGGTCGTCACCTGGTTCGGGTGCTCCGGCTCGGAGAAGGCGCTGAGATCGCGGTCTTCGATGGACGTGGGCGCGAGTATCGCGCCCACGTCACTTCGGTCGACGGTGACCTCGTGCGGGTGCAGCCCGGGTCGCGGCTGGAGCCTGCGGCGGAGCCGGTCGTCACCGTTTCGGTGGCGCACGCGCTGCTCAAAGGTCGGAAGCTGGATGACGTGCTGCGCGACCTGACCATGGTCGGGGTCTCGACCTTTCAGCCGCTCGAGACCGAGCGAGTGGAGGCGCGACCGCGCGATGTTTCCCGATGGACGCGCGTCGCGGTGGCGTCGGCGAAACAGTGTGGTCGGGCCGTGGTCCCGACGATTGCCCCGTCGCTCGATCTCGCCAGCTACCTGGAGGGGGCTGACGATGACGTGCGGCTGATGCTGGTGGAACCGCGCGCCGCTGATGACGCCGCCGATACGTTGAGTCGGCTGTCCGGGGAGCCGCCCCCCGCGCGAGCGACGCTGATGGTCGGACCCGAAGGTGGATGGAGTCCCGATGAGATTGTCCGGGCGCGAGATGTCGGGTTTCGACCGTTGACCCTCGGACGTCGTACCTGGCGCGCGGATGCGGCGGCGCTCTGCGCGATTGGGGTGCTGCAGTATGTGTGGAGAGACTTGTAGGGCCGTTCCTGGGAGGGCCGCGGGACGGCCGGCTTTAGGCTTTGGGCTGAACCGCCACGGCGGTTCAGCTAGCGCCAACGCGGCGCGGTCACGTTGGCGAGGCCGTCGTCCAGACCATGCCGACCCATTCGTCTTCTTGGGCTCGCCAGGCCAACGTTCCGATCTCCTGGTAGGTTTCGGCGAGGGCCTCGGCCTCCACGGCCAGGATGCCCGACAGGACCATCGCCCCGCCTGGGGCGGTGAGACGGGAGAGTGTGGTCGCCAGACGGATTAGCGCCGTTCCGGTGAGGTTCGCCAGCAGCACCGGTGCCGGAGCGTGAACCAGTGCTTCGATGTCCGCGACCCCCAGGCGAACCTTCTGGTCGAGGTCGTTCTCGGCCAGCGTCTCACGGGCTGAGTCGATGGCGTCCGGGTCGCGGTCCAGTGCGGTTACCTGGCGGGCACCCAATCGAATGGCCGCGACCGCGAGGACGCCGGACCCAGTCCCAAGATCGAGGATGTCGCAGCCGGTAACCGACAGCTCCTGCAGGCCGCGAAGCGCCAGTCTCGTACTAGGGTGGTGGCCACTCCCGAACCCCAGCGCCGGACGCACCACCACCAGCAACTCGTCGGCCGGCAGCGTCTGAGGCCGGTCCCACGGGGGCGCGACCACGATGCGGCCGGCTCTTACGGCGCCCAGCGACGCCTGGCTGCGAGCGGCCCAGTTCTCGTCGTCCACCGTGACGGCGGCGACGGTGCAGGTCGAGCCCAGCGCGTCTTCGAGAAAGGCCAGTGCCGCATCGCGGCTGGTGGAGGTCTGGAAGAACACCCGCACCTGATCGGCGGCGGGAGCGTCCAGGGCGACGGCGTCCCATCCGTCGACGATAGCGGCTATCTGGTCGAACAGCGACAGCTGTTCTCGTCCTGGACCGGTGATCGCGATGGCCGGGTGAGCGGACACGGGCTGCTATCCGAAGATGTCTTTGACTCGCTCGAAGAAGGGACGGTCCTCGTCCTGGTCGCTGGCCATCGGGGTGTCGACACGATCCGGCATCGTCTGGTCGAGGTCTTCGATGAGCGTCTTCTGCTCGCGCGACAGCTTCTTCGGCACCATGACCTTGACGCCGACGTAGAGATCGCCGTAGCCGCGTCCGTTCACGTTCGGCATGCCGTGGCCCCGAAGCCGGAAGTGGGTGTCGGCCTGCGTGCCTTTGGGGATCTGGATCGTGGTGGCGTCCTTCAGCGTCGGCACCTCGATCTCGCCGCCCAGGACGAGGGTCGGGAAGCTGACCGGGATGTCGCAGTAGAGGTCGTCGCCTTCGCGCTGGAAGAACTCGTGGTCGTTGACCTGCACCACCACGTAGAGGTCGCCGGGCGGTGCGCCGGGCCCTCCATGCTCGCCCTCGCCGCTCAGACGGAGTCGCTGCGCGGTCGCGATGCCGGGAGGGATCTTGACCGTCAGTTTCCGCTCGCGCCCGATACGGCCGTGACCGTTACAGCTCTGACACGGCTTGGCGATGACGCGTCCGATGCCTCCGCACTGGGGGCAGGTCCGAGCGACGGTGAAGAACCCCTGCTGAAAGCGCACCTGGCCGCGTCCCTGGCACTGACCACACTTTTCGGGCGTGCTTCCTGGCGCCGACCCGGACCCGCCGCAGGTGTTGCACTGTTCCTCACGCGGGATCTGCAGGGTGGTCTCGGTTCCGGTGGCCGCCTCTTCGAACGAGATCTCGAGGTCGTAGCGGAGGTCGGCGCCGCGACGTGGGCCCCGTCGACCGCCGCCGCCAAACCCGAAGAGGTCACCCAGCCCGCCAAGGATGTCGCCGAAGTCGGCGAATACCGTCGGGTCGAACGGTTGGCCTCCCGGTGCGCCGGCGCCGACGCCGGCATGGCCGAACTGGTCATATCGCCGGCGTTTCTCGGGGTCGGCGAGTACCGCGTACGCCTCGGCGGCCTGCTTGAACTTCTCCTCGGCGCTCTTGTCGTCGGGGTTCCGGTCGGGATGGTACTTGAGCGCCATCTTGCGGTACGCGCTCTTGATCTCGCCTTCACCGGCGCTTTTCGACACGCCGAGGACGTCGTAGTAGTCGCGCTGGCTCACGCTTTGGCCACCTTCACCATTGCGGCGCGAAGGAGTCGGTCGCGGATCATGTAGCCACGCCGCATCTCCTCGATGACCTCGCCGTCGCGATGCGTCTCACTCGGTTCGTGCATCACGGCCTGGTGTAGGTTGGGGTCGAAGTCGGCGCCCAGGGCCTCGATCGGCGCGACGCCGCGGCGTGACAGCAACTCGAGCAGTTGTTTGTGGATGATCTCGACCCCACGGCGATACGCTTCGCCGTCGTCGGTGTCGGCCGCCAGGGCACGCTCGAGGTCGTCGACGATCGGGAGCAGGTCTGCCAGCAGGTCCCCGGCGGCATGTTCCGACAGCTCTCTCCGCTCGCGTTCGGTGCGCTTGCGGAAGTTGTCGAACTCGGCCGTCGCACGCAGCAGTCGATCGTAGTAGTCGTCGCGCTGCCGACGTACCTCGTCGGGCGACTCGGTGGGCGCGTCGCCAGTCGCTGCCTCCGTGCCGTCTGGAGGCTGGGCCGCCTGGGGCCCGGGTGATGGCGTATGGGCGCCGGAGCTCTCCGGTCCCTGCTGCTCAGTCTGTTCCGCTGGGTGCTCGTCTTGCATCGTCTGCCGATGGGGTGAGATGACCGACCAGGACCCGGCTTACCGCCTGCGACATGCTGTCCACCGCGGCGATGGCTCGCGAATAGCGCATGCGACGAGGGCCGATGACGCCCACGGTCCCGGTTTGTCGTCCGTCGAAATAGGTTGAGGCGATTAGGCTGAACGGCTGAAGGTCAGCCGACGAGTGCTCGGTGCCGATCACCACCGTGAGTCCGTCGGACCCGAGATACTCGCCGAGCAGGCGGACGAGCCGATGCTTCTCCTGCATCATCGACACGAGCGCCCGCATGGTCGCGACCTGCGCCGACCCCTCGTCGACCGAGACGTCGTCGAACAGGAACGTGACGCCCTCGATGAACACGCTGTCCCGAGGCACCATGTCCTCGAGGGTCGAGCTGGCCAGCCGAAGCGATCGGGACAGCAGTTCGTCGTACAGTACCTGCTCCTGACGTAGGCGTTCGATGACCTCCGCGCGCACGTCCCCGAGCGTCTGCCCCCGGAACTCCCGGTTCAGGTAGTTCGCCCCCTGCTCGAGCTCGTGTCGGTCGACCGGTTCGCCGATGTCGACGACCTTGTGGCGCACCTGCTGTCCCTCCGCGGTGACCAGCACGAGGATGCGCGACCCTTCGAGCGGCACGAACTCGATGTACTCGAACCCCGCCATCTCGTTGGTCGGCGCCAGCGCGAACCCCAGGTGATGCGAGACCCGCGACAGCTCATGGGACACGTTCGCCAGCACGCCGGAGACCGATCCGGCCTGCCGTAGGCGGGCTTCGACCTCCGAGGTCGAGCGCGCGGACCGCCGGTGTTCGAGCAGCAGATCCACGTAGCAGCGATAGCCGAGATCGGTCGGAATGCGACCCGACGACGTGTGGGGCTGGTTGACATAGCCCGCCTCTTCCAGGCTCGCCAGGACGTTCCTGACGGTGGCCGAAGAGAGGCCGAATCCGCCATGCTCCGCCAACCATCGGGACGATACCGCGCTGCCGTGGTTGATGTATTCCTGGATGAGCGCCGCGAGCACGCGACGGCTGCGGTCTGGGAGGGAACCCGCCGCTGACTGCCGAAACACCACGTTTGCAGTATATAGGACGACTCGGCCGCGGCTCACCGGGCCGACGGGGTTTGGGTCCGCGGGCTAGCCTCCGACTGCCGCTTCGGAGGTGGCTGGCGGCGTCCACCGAAGCGATTGCGTCGGTCTGGCGGCATCCGCGTCCGGAGCACCGAGTTTGCCGTATTTCACGGCAATCAGCTCGGCCAGGATGCTGATGGCGATTTCCTGAGGCGTCACCGCTCCGAGGTCGAGCCCGACCGGTGCGTGGACCTGCCGCAGCTGCTCGGACGCGACCCCTTCCTCTTCGAGTGCTTCGTAGATCCGAGCCACCTTGGCCCGGCTGCCGATCAGCCCCAGATAGCGGAGTGTCTTCGGCGCCAGCGAACGGAGCGCGTCCAGGTCGTGCCGGTGTCCGCGCGTCAGAATCACCGCATAGGCATGGGGTGGGAGCTCGGCCGCGGCCAGCCAGGTTGGGATGTCGTCGACCACGATCGCCTCGGCATTCGGAAACCGTTCGGCGTTGGCGAACTTCTCGCGGTCGTCAATGACGTGCAACTTGAATCCGACGGTGTGGGCGACTTCGGCCAGGTGATAGGCCACGTGTCCGGCCCCGACCAGATACAGGGCGGGCGCCGGCTCGAGCGGCTCGATGTAGACTTCCATCTGCCCCCCGCAGATCAGGCCGGAGTCCTCCGCCAGATCGTCGGCCAGTTCGTACTCGGCAATCATCGGCTGCCTGGTCTTGATGGCGGTTCTCGCCTTCAGGGAGGCTTCGTTCTCGTAGCAGCCGCCGCCGATCGTGCCGACGATCCGGCCGTCCGGATAAACCAGCATCTTGGCTCCCACACGTTGGGGCGTCGACCCCTGGGCTCGGATGATCGTGACCAGCGCCGCCTCTTCGCCCCGCTGCAGGGCCGCGGCGACCGCCTCGAAGACGTCTTCGTTTCGCATCGTGCTCTCGTCTGCCGACCGGCAGCTCAGATCAGAATCTCGACCGTGCTCTTGTCCCGCAATGATTGCAGGAACGCCTCGGTCCGCGCCTGCTGTTCCTGAGCCGCCAGGAACTGCTGGATCTCGAGGCTGGTTTCTTCGAATGAGACGAGCTGGGGCTCCTGGAGGCCCGTCATCTGAATGACGTGGAAGCCGAACGGGGTCTCTACCACATCGCTGGTCTCACCCTCTTCGAGCGCGAACAACGCCTGTTCGAATGGCGGCACGGTCTGCCCCGGGACCACGAGGCCGATCGAGCCGCCGTTCTCGGCCGACCCGGGATCCTCGGACTGCGTCCGCGCCAGCTCGGCGAAGTCGGCGCCGTCAAGCACCTGCTGTCGGAGCTCGGTCGCTCGGGTCCTGGCCTCGTCCTTGTCGTCGTCGCTCGCGTTCGGGCTCACGCCGATCAGCAGGTGTCGCGCCTCGCGTCCGCCCGGACGGGTGAACTGCTCGGGGTGTTCGTCGTAGAAGGCCCTGGCGGTGTCCGCGTCGATGTCGACGTCGGGCACTACCTGCGAGGCGATGACCTGCTCGACCTGCATGTCGCGGCGCGTCTCTTCCCTTACGGCGTCCAACGTCGTTTCCCAGTTCGAGAGCTGGGCCTGGAAGGCCTCCTCGTCAGGGAAGTTGGCGCGCATCCCCTCGATGCGCTGCTCCAGGTCAGCCTCATTGACGGTCAGGCTGAGCGTTTCCGATTCCTGGAGCAGCAGGTGAAATGACACCAGCTGATCGAGGACCGAGCGATAGACCTGATCCCGGAACTGGGCGGGGAGCGGTTGCCCGGCCTGGATCTCGGCGCTGCGCACCGCCCGCTCGAGCTCGTCGGCCGTGATCGGCGTGTCGTTTACCCGCGCGACGACATCGGGCAAGACCTCCGGTACCGGATCGACTGGCGGAATTTCAGGCGCATCGGGTGGGGCGGTGGCCGTCGCGGCCGGCGTCTCCTCGTCGGGCGAGTCCTCCGACGGTGCAGGCGCCGGGTCGGCGCAGGCGGTGACCATCACCAGCAGGACTAGGTGCGGCCAGTGACGGAAGCGAACCCAGGTGACCATCACTCAATTATACCTGGGTCACGCGAGCGGCCTGGCGCCGGCGTGTCCAGCGCCGCTTGCATGAAGGCGGTCCAGATCGGCAGCGCCGCCTCGGCGCCGGTCAGCCCGAGCGAGCCCCCGTCGTCGACGCCGACCCAGGCCACCGCGAGGAGGTCGCCGGTGAAGCCAGCGAACCACGCGTCGCGCAGCTCATCGGTGGTGCCGGTCTTGCCGGCGGCCGGATGGGTGAAGCCGGCGTCCCGGGCCGACGTCGCGGTGCCGACCTCGAACGTGTCCCGCAGCATGTCGGCGATCAGGGCGGCGTTCCCCGGCGCCACGACCGCGTCGCTGGCATTGGCCACGGCGGCCGTCGGGGCGACGGTGCGTAGCGGCACCGAGATTCCGCCGTTGGCTAGCAGCGCGTACGCGGTGGCCACCTCGAGGGGCGACGCCTCGAAGACGCCGAGCGCGAGCGCCGGGTAGGCGGGCGGTACCGCGCTGTGCGCGGCGGCGGCCCACAGCGCGGCCACGGTGTCGAACCCCGCGTCGCGGGCCACTTTCACCGCGGCGACGTTGCGAGAGCGGGCCAGCGCGAGCCGCGCGCTGACGGGACCGTCGTAGACGTCGCCGTAGTTGGCCGGGCGCCAGCGGCGGTCGTCAAAGACGAAGGTCGACGGCGAGTCGTCGATCAGCGTCTCTGGAGAGAAGGTGAAGCTCGGATCCCGGCGCGCTCGCTCGAGCGCGGCCAGATACACGAACGGCTTGATGATCGACCCGGGTTGTCGTCGGGCTCGCGTCGCACGATTGAACTGGGTCCGCTCGTACGAGTCGCCGCCCACGAGCGCGCGGATGGCACCGGTGCGCGGATCGACTGCGACCAGGGCCGCCTGGGCGTCCGGTGCCGCGCGTTCATCGGTGCGGATCCGGTCGAGGCCCTCCTTGAGTGCCACTTCAGCCAGCTGCTGGAGCCGGACGTCGAGGGTCGTTTCGACCACACGCGGCCCGGCCCCCGGCTCGGTGGTGGTCGCCAGCTCCCGGCTGACCAGATCGACGAAGTAGGGAGCCTCCAGGTCTT
>CAJWMX010000021.1 GCA_913043805.1 uncultured Acidobacteriota bacterium
ACGCTGGTGGGCGAATCGTTCGGCGGCACGCTCTCGCTGAGCTTCGCGCTGGCTCGGCCCGACCGGGTCGAGCGGCTGGTCATCATCAACTCGTTCCCACACCTGTCGGGGCAGCTGCGTCTGTGGCTCGGCTATCACGGGCTCCGCATGATGCCGTGGGGGGCGATGGAGGTGGCTCGCCGGCTGACCGCGTTCCGTCTGCACTCCCGACATACCCATCAGTGCGAGGTGCGGCGGTTCTTCGAGCTTACCCGGGAAACGACCAAAGAGGGCTATCTTGGACGCCTTGCCATCCTTCGAGCCTACGACGTCCGTGAGCAGCTGCATGCCGTGGCCGCGCCGACCCTCTTCCTGGCCTCCGAGCTCGACCATCTGGTGCCGTCGGTCGAGGAAGCCCGCTACATGGCAGCCCGGGTTCCGGACGCGACCGTACGGATCCCCGACGGCGATGGCCACATCTGTCTGATCGCGCCGGGGGTGGATCTCGCGGAGATCTCGGAGAGGTGGGGAGCAGCGTAGCTCGTGGCGGCCGCCGACGAAGGCTACGGGCTCTTGTCTCCTGACTTCTGAGAGTCGCGCGCTTAGAACAGTTTCACTTCGACGACTTCGCCCTGTTCGACCAGGTCGGTGCCGGTCGGAATCTCGATGTAGCCGTCGGCCAGCGACATGCTCGTGATGTCGCCCGACGCCTTGAAGGCGCCGACCGCTTCGCCGTCGACCACGCGCACCGAGTAGAACTGGTGGCGGCCCGCCACCGACTTGAACCGCTGTCCGGTTGGCACGGTAACGCTGCGGAAGCGGTGCGCCGGCAGACGGGCGATGCGGCGTAGCATCGGCATCAGCAGCAGATAGGCGTTCGACAGACACGAGGTCGGGTAGCCGGGCATGCCCAGGACCGGTGTGTCGCCGATCCGGCCCAGCACCGTCGGCTTCCCCGGCTTGACCGCGATGCCGTGGAACACCACCTCGCCCTTCAGCCGCAGGACGTCGATGGTGAGGTCGCGTTCGCCCACCGAGCTGCCACCCGAAAAGACGAGGATGTCGGCGTCCTCAGCCAGACAGGCGTCGACGGTGGCCCCGAGCTCGTCCACGTTGTCGGGGGCGGTGGGCAACGGGAGCGGGATCCCGCCATGCTCCCGGATCACCGCTCCAAGCGAATAGCGGTTGATGTCGTAGATCTGCCCGGGTCCCAGCAGTTGACCGGGAGCGATGATCTCGTTGCCCGTCGACAGGATCGCCACGCGTGGTTTGGCGTACACCTCGACCTCGGCGATGCCCAGCGCCGCGATGGAGCCGACCCGGCTCGGGGTCAGGTGGTCGCCGATCCCGAGCAGCTCGGTACCGCTGGCGATGTCGGCGCCCCGTCGTCCGATGTGCTGGCGCGGAGAGACCGGCGAGAAAACGGACACGTCGTCGCCTGCGCGCTCCGTTTCTTCGACCATCACGACCGCATCGGCGCCGTCGGGGACCGGTGCTCCGGTAGCGATCTGCGTGCACTGTCCCGTCCCGATCGCCTGCGATGGGACACCGCCCGTATGCACCGTCTCAACACAGGCGAGACGGCGCGGCTCGTCGCGGGTTGCGCCGGAGGTGCTCTCGGCGACCACCGCGTAGCCGTCCATGGCCGCCCGGTCGAACGGCGGGACATCCTGGTCCGCCACGATGCCGCGGGCGAGGACCCGGCCGAGCGCATTGTCGAGGTCGACCTGCTCGGTCCGAGCGAGCGGCACGCTCGCCTGTTCGGCCAGCGACAGCGCCTCCGTGATCGGAATCGTCTTCCCGAACGGCCGCATCTTCGTCCCGGTGCTCATGGTTGACACCGGCGAAGCCCACCAGCTTCCTTCTGTCTCCTGTCTTCTGTCTTCTGTCTTCTGACGATGTTCATCTTGTGACCTCGCGCACGAGATGGCCGAGCTCGGGCAGCACGAGCCGGGTCATCCCCAGCCGCACGGCGTTCTGCGAGCCCGGGATCGAGATGAGGATCTTGCTGCGGGCGGTTCCTGCGCATGCTCGTGACAGCATGGCCGAGGGGCCGATCTCCTCGAAGCTGAGCGCCCTGAACAGCTCGCCGAACCCGTCGATCCGCTTGTCCAGCAGGTCGCTGACCACCTCGTAGGTGCCGTCTCGACGACTGATGCCGGTGCCGCCGGTGGTGATCACCGCCTGGAGCTGCTCGTTGTCGAGCTGGGTCGAAATGGCGTTCCGCAAGGTCTCGGCCTCGTCCGGGACGATCGCGTGTCCCACCACTTCATGACCGTCCCCGGTCAGCAGCTCGCGGAGCAGCCGTCCCCCCGTATCGCTCTCCGCTGTTCGAGTATCGCTGACCGTCAGCACGTAGCAACGGATGTTGGTCGGTGACGCGCGCTTGTGTTCCTGGTGGCTCATCGCGGCGATCATAACGTTGCCCACCGTCTCGTGCGATGATGCTCGACCATGGAGATCAGACGCTTCGGATGCGTCAGCCTGTTCGTCGCGGGGTCTGTCTTCGCGCTGTCTGCCCTCTCGCAGGCGCAGCCTTCAGATGAGTGGACGGCACCGCGGACCCCCGAAGGTCAGCCCGATCTGCAGGGGTTGTGGAACAACACGACCATTACGCCGTTCGAGCGTAGGGCTGGTCAGCCCGAGTTCATCACCGAGGAAGACGCTCAGTCCGCGCAGGAGCGGGCGATCGCTCGCCGCGCCGAGGCCAACGCACCGAGCGTCGTGCGCACGGAACCGTTGCCGGTGGGGGGGAACCTGGGGTCGGTCAACCAGTTCTGGTTCGGACCGCGCTACCAGATCGTCGAGACCCGCCGCTCCTCTCTCGTCATCGACCCGCCAGACGGCAGGGTGCCGCTTCGGCCGGTGGCCGAGGAGCGACGCGACTACCTGGTCGAGTACCGCGCTGATCAGATCGAGAACATGAGCGTCTACAGCCGCTGCATCACGCGGGGCGTACCGGGCACGATGTTTCCGCAGGTCTACAACAACGGGTATCAGATCCTGCAGATCCCCGGCTACGTCATCATCCGCCCGGAGATGATGCACATTCGGATCATTCCGCTCGATGGCTCGCCCCACATCTCGGACAGGATCACCGGCTGGATGGGAGACTCGCGCGGTCGCTGGGAGGGCGACACGCTGGTGGTCGAGACCACCAACTTCGACCCGCAGGGGTGGATCTCGTCGAACGCCTCGGCGGGACGGATGCATGCGGTCCCCCAGAGCGACCAGCTTCGGGTGGTGGAGCGATTCCGACGGGTCGACGAGGACACCCTGCTGTGGCAGGCCACCATCGAGGACCCGCCCTTCTACACCTCGCCCTGGACCGTCGAGGTGCCATTCCGAGCGGTGCCTGACTACATCATCTACGAGTACGCCTGTCACGAGGGCAACCACGCCGTGCAGGGGGTGATGGGCGGGGCTCGGGTGCAGGAGCTTCGTCCGACAGGGCCCGGCTAAATGGTCTACCATCCTCGGATGCGGGTCCGAGCGCTACCGGCGCTGATCCTGGCGATCGTCGCGACGGCGCTCGTCAGCCCCTCGGCGGCGCCCGAACTCGACGCGGCGGCCGCGCGATGGGTCAGCGCCACGCTCGACGGCATGACGCTCGACCAGAAGGTCGGTCAGCTGCTCATGCCGTCGTTCCGCTCCACCTACTTCAGCAGCGACAGCAACCGGTACGACCGGCTGGCGTCGCTGGTCCGCGACCAGCATGTCGGCGGCTTCCTGCTGTTCGCCGGCCGGTCCCCCGCGCCGAACGTCCTACTCGGTGGTGGCTATCCGCGCGGCGTTCCCGGTCAGCCGCTGGCGGCGGCTGCCATCAACAATCGGCTGCAGGCCGAGTCGGCGCTCCCGCTGCTCAACGCGGCCGACTTCGAGACCGGTGTCGGGTTCCGGATTGGTGGCGCCACGACCTTTCCCCGCGCCATGGCGTTCGGCGCGGCCGGTGACGAGGCGCTGGCGGTCGAGGCGGCCCGGATCACGGCGCGCGAGGCCCGAGCCCTGGGTGTGCACGTGAACTTCGCACCGGTGGCCGACGTCAACAACAACCCGCGCAACCCGGTCATCAACACCCGCTCGTTCGGCGAAGATCCCGACGTCGTCTCCCGCCTCGCCTCCGCCTACGTCCGCGGCCTGCAGGACGGCGGCATGCTGGCTACGCTCAAGCACTTCCCCGGGCATGGCGACACCGACGTCGACTCGCATCTCGGGCTGCCGCTGATTCCGCATCCTCGCGAACGGCTCGAACGGATCGAGCTGCCGCCGTTCCGGGCCGGCATCGCCGCAGGCGCCGGCGCCGTCATGACCTCGCACATCGAGCTCCCCGGACTGGACCCGGAGCCGCAGCGGCCGGCCACCTTGAGTCCGCCTGTGGTCACCGGACTGCTCCGCAACGTGCTCGAGTTCGACGGCCTGGTCTACACCGACTCGATGCGGATGCGCGGGGTGACCGAGATCGCCTCGCCGGGCGAGGCCGCGGTCCAGGCCGTGGTGGCCGGTCATGACGTGATCATCCACTCGCCGGACGACGTGGTCGCGTTCGACGCACTCAAGGCGGCCGCCGAGGACGGCACGATCTCGGAGGCGCGGCTGGACCGCTCCGTCCGGCGCATTCTCGAAGCCAAGGCGGCGCTCGGGCTCCACAGCAGCCGGCGAGTCAGTCTCGACGAGGTGCCGGACGTCGTGGGCAGCCGGGCGCACCGCGAGGTGGCGGCCGAGGTGAGCCGGAGCGGCATCACGCTGCTGAAGGACGAGCGCGAGAGTGTGCCACTCCGACTGCCTCGGGATGCGTCGGTGCTGTATCTCTCGGTGGTCGACTATCCGACCGGCTGGGGGCACGGCGCCCCGAGCGCAACGTTTCTGCCGGACCTTCGCGACCGGTGGGACGACGTGACCGCGATGGAGCTCTCGGACCGCACGACGCCGGGAGAGCTGGCGCTCGTCCGGTCGAGCCTCGATGCCTACGATGCGGTGGTGGCGTCGGTCTTCGTCCGGACGGCGTCCTACAGCGGGCGCATGGATCTGGAGCCCCGGTTGCAGAACCTGTTACGGACCGTGGCCCGGCGGACTGAAGCGCGCGACGTGCCGTTTGTGACAGTGTTCTTCGGCAACCCCTACGCCGCGACCTTCTTGACCGAGCTGCCGGCGGCGCTGCTGACCTATGACTTCTACGCCTTGGCCGAGTACAGCGCCGTCCGGGCCATTACCGGCCAGGCGCCGATCACCGGCCGGCTGCCGATCGAGCTGGGCGAGTATCCGATCGGCCATGGCTTGACCCGCGACGTCCAGTGACCGAGTCGCGCTGACCCCGGAGACCGATGAGCACACCGGCGACCATCTACCACAACCCGCATTGAAGCACCTCGGCCTACGCCCTGGCGGTCGCCAGGGACAACGGGGTGCCGCACGAGACCATCCTCTACATGAAGGAGAAGCCGGACCGGCCGCAGCTCGAAGCGCTGGTCGGCATGCTCGAGGACCCGGTCGAGGACCTCGTGCGGAAGGACTCGAAGTTCAAGAAGCTCGGGCTCGATCCGGCCGACTATGAGGGCAACCCGGCGGCGGTGGTCGATGTGCTGGAGCGCCATCCGGCCCTGCTCCAGCGCCCAGTCATCATGCGCGGCGGAAAGGCGATCGTCGGTCGCCCGAGAGACCGGGTACCCGAGTTCCTGTCCTGAGCGCGCCCGTGCCAGCGGTGTATACTCTGGGTTTGGTCCCCGTGGACTGATTCCCACCAGGGACCGACACACCACGCACGCGCCCTTAGCTCAGCTGGATAGAGCGTCTGGCTACGAACCAGAAGGTCGCAGGTTCGAATCCTGCAGGGCGCGCCATTTATTTCAATAACTTACGGGGATCGTCCCGCCGCAAGGCTGGCGACTGTGCCCATTTTTGTGCCCACCCTCGCATGAATCCTGAATAAACACATGCGGGCTGAGGCTGCATGAGCGTCAGCGCCCCACGAAATCCAGAAGAGCCGGCACGATTACCTCGTGTGCGTCTTCCTGGACGTAGTGACCAGCGTCTGGGATTCTCGTGACCTCGGCATCCGGAAACGTGGCTAACCACTCCTTTTCGAGCATTTCCGGGGTGAAGCCCCAGTCTTTCATGGCCCACATGATTCGCACAGGTTTGGTCCGGAAGTGTTCTCTTAGTTTTTCCTCGATGTCACCGTTCATCTCCGCCACCGGTCCCTCCGGACCTGATGGGATCTCACGGGGCAACACCAGGATGGCCGTTCGCGTCGACCATGACGGGTGCGGCGCGAGGTACGCCGCCTTGACATCGCTAGTAAAGCGGTCGCGTTTGATGACCGCTGCCGGGAGAAACACCCTCACGAACATATGGAGACCCTTCACCATCAGTTCGCCGATGCCAGGCGCACGGAACAACTTGAGCGGTGCGAGCAGCTGTACCGACCCACGAGGTCGATGGGCGAAGGTATTGAGAATGAATAGTCCACTGACCCGTTCCTGGTGACGAGTGGCCCACCACAACGAGATCGGTCCGCCCCAGTCTTGGCACACCACAGTCGCATCGTGAAGGTCGAGCGACTCCAGCAGTTCGGTCATTCGGGCGGCGTGCTTGGGTACGGTGTAGAGTTTCGCGTCGTCGGGTTTGTCCGACCGACCGAAGCCGAGATGATCTGGCACGATCGCTCGGTGGCCCGCTTTTGCCAAGCTGTCTATGAAGTGTCGGTACAGGTAGCCCCACGTCGGATTACCGTGTACCAGCACGACGGGTTTGCCATCGGCCGGACCGACGTCGACGTAGTGCATCTGTCCATCCGCAGACTCGAACCACTTCGGCTCGTAAGGCCAGGAACCACCGAACGTCCAATCAACGCCTACCGTGCCAGGATTACTGCGTTCCATGGGACACCGTGATAGCGAATAGTCTTAAGCTCTGAGTGAAACGTTTGCCCATTATCTACATTTATGGTCACAACATTCGTAACGGAAGTCGACACCTGGCCTCGTGCTCTCTCAGCTTTACGCTGACAATCGTGGACTGCGGAGAGACCCGTGTCGGCATTCTTGCAATTGTTCTGGTACAGGAGACACCTTGCTGGGACCTGAATCTGCTAGAGCGGTGGGAGGCAGAAGATGAGAGCAACCATAGCCATGGCATCGATAGTTGCCATTCTTTTACTTTCGGCGACGACAGCGTCGAGTCAGCAGTTATCGTCTGACCAGCAGGAAGTATGGGAGTTCATTGAAGCGTGTCAAGAACGGTGGGGCAGTGAAGCATGGTTTGATTGCTTTCATGAGGACTTCACTGGCTAGTTGTACACGGACTTGTTGAGGAAAGAGAACGGCCGTTGGTATTGGATCACAGATCAAGGTGGCCCGGTCACAGTGAACTAAGCGGTAAAGAAACAACTGCGGTGAGAGAGCCACGTGAACTAGCAGCGTGACGACGCCGGTCATGAGCTGGGTAATCATCGCGAGACTGATCTTTGTTGCCGGATTGCTCTATTCCGTTAAGGTCATCGGCGCGTTGCTCAACAAGCGCCGGGCGGTGGATGCTGAACCGTACCGGGTTTCCCGGAGGCTCCATTTCTTGGGAGGATGGAGCCCATGGGAAGAGCGAAGAAGTATTCGCCGGAAGTCCGGGAACGAGCGGTGCGCCTGGTGTTCGAGCATGAGCGTGAGCACGAGTCGCAGTGGGCAGCGATGCGGTCCATTGCGGAGAAGATCGGCTGCACCGCTGAGACGCTCCGGCACTGGGTGCGCCAGGCCGAGCGTGACACCGGCCGGCGTCCGGGATTGACGACCGAAGAACGTGAGCGCTTGAAGACGCTGGAGCGGGAGAATCGTGAGCTAAAACGAACGAACGAGATCCTGCGCAAGGCGTCGGTGTTTTTCGCCCAGGCGGAGCTCGACCGCCGACCGAAGTGATGGCCGCGTTCATCGATGCGCACCGGGATGCGTACGGGGTCGAGTCGATCTGCGCCGTGTTGCCGATCGCCCCAGCGACGTACCACGAACACAAGGCCCGCCAGACGGATCCGAGCCGCTTGCCCGCTCGGGCCATCCGCGATCGCTGGCTGAAGATGGAGATCCGCCGCGTCTGGGAGGAGAACTTCTGCGTCTACGGGCCACGAAAGGTGTGGCGGCAGCTGCGACGAGAAGGCGGCGAGGTGGCCAGGTGCACGGTCGAGCGACTCATGCGGGAGCTCGGCTTGCAGGGCATCGTGCGCGGGCGGCGCTGCCGGACGACCATCCCAGACGAGGTCACTGAGCGGCCCCGCGACCTGGTCGATCGAGACTTCACCGCGACCCGGCCGAACCAATTGTGGGTTGCCGACCTGACCTACGTCGCGACGTGGCACGGCTTCGTCTCTGTGGCGTTCGTGGTCGATGCGTTCGCCCGGCGCATCGTCGGCTGGCGGGCGGCCCGCACGCTTCGGACCGACCTTGTCCTCGATGCGCTGGAGCAAGCCCTCTACGACCGGTCACCGAGTGATCTCACGGGCCTGGTCCATCACAGTGATCGCGGCGTCCAGTATTTGTCGATCCGCTACACGGAACGCTTAGCCGAGGCGGGCATCGACCCGTCGGTCGGCAGTCGGGGGGACTCGTACGACAACGCCATGGCTGAGACGGTGATCGGTCTCTACAAGGCCGAGGTCATTCGTCAACGTGGCCCATGGCGTCACCTCGAGGCCGTCGAGTTCGCCACGCTCGAGTGGGTCGACTGGTTCAACCATCGGCGCTTGCTTGAACCGATCGGGCACGTGCCCCCGGCGGAGTATGAAGAGCAGTACTATCGGCGTCACGAGACCCCAGCCCTGATGGCCGGAGTCAACTAACCGAGTCTCTGGAAAACCCGGTACGGTTCATTCCGACTGGAGTGCAACTGGTTGGGGTCGCTGGACTCGGCGGAATCTGGCGTCCCCCGCAGGACGCTGGCTCTGATGGTCCGAAGGTCCCATTGACGAGTAGGCGGGGAAGGGACATCCTCGTCAGAGTCCTGCGGGGCGGTTGCTCCCAGTTGACCCACTTTGCACGGAGGACGCACTCGTGATCATTCGTTCCCTTTCGGTCGCGCTCATTGCCTGCCTGATCGGCAGCCCCGGCTTCGCCCAGTCTGCACCGTCCGCTTCCTCCTATGAGGTGCCTCGAACCCAGCACGGGCAGCCCGATTTCCAGGGCGTCTGGAGCACCCGTTTCAGCACGGGACTGGAGCGACCGCCGGGTCTCCCGCTCGTCCTGTCTGCCGAGCAGGCGGCGGGAGTGGCGGCCGCGGTCGAGCAGATCCTGGCGGGGAATGACGATCCAGACATCGACCGGTTCGGAGCACACGTCATGGCCCGGGTGGGTGAGGCGTATCGAAGCTCGGTCATCACCTATCCGGCGGACGGTCTCCTGCCGTTCAACGAGCTCGGCCTGAGCCTGTCCGGACACCAGTACTTCCAAGGCCGCGGCTACGACGGTCCCGAGGATCGGCCGGGCGTGGAACGGTGCATCGAGGCGTGGGGCGACCCACCGATGCGGGCGTTCATGTATCAGCTCTTCCACGGCTTCGTGCAAGCGGCCGACACCATTGCCATCGTGAGTGAAGAGGTCAACCCGGTCCGGATCATTCACATGAGCGAGAAGCCGCGGCCGGACGCGGTCACCGGGTTTGGCGGCCATTCCGTGGGACGCTGGGAGGGGGATACCCTGGTGGTGGAAACCACCCACTACAGCGAGCGGAATCCCGAGCGCTCCACCATCGGGCGTCCGATGCTGCTCAGTGACCAGGCTCGTGTGACCGAGCGCTTCACCCGGACGTCGGAGACCGAGCTGAACTATCAGTTCGAAGTGGATGATCCGACCTACTACACCGAGGCCTGGCGCGGAGAGTTCTCCTTCACCCGCGAGGCGAGTCCGCGCCTCTACGATTACGCGTGCCACGAGGGCAACCTCAGCATGATTGGTGCCCTCGAAGGTGAACGGATCCTCGAGGCCCAGGCCGCTCGTGAGCAGTAACGCCGAGTCGCCGCGCTGGTAAACGCCAGCGCCCGTGTTTTTCCCCGTGGGGATGGGCTTCGGCAGTTCCGGGTTCAGCCCTCGACTCCACTGCTGTGCTTGTTGCGACGCCGCTGGCGTACCTACGAGTTCAGCCGTCTTACTCGCAGCGGATACGCGTCGCAAGCGCCATCCGTTTCGCGTGCCATAATGCGCCGCGCATGACCGGCGTCCTGCCGCGCTTCTGGTCCCGCCGCGAGTGGCTCGCCGGCCTCGTCTGGTCCGGCCATCAGTTGACACGCGCGCCGTGGCCAGCTTCGGGCGACCGGTTGCCCGCCGTCCCCCGCGTCAACGGGGGAATCAACGTCCATCCCGTCCGCCGGCTCGAAGGCCTGGACAAGCTCCCGGTCATCCTGCCGGAGCTGATCGCGCTGCAGCTGCGAGGGGTCTACGAGCTGGGGTTCGCCCAGCTGCGCACCACGCTCGCGATCGACGCCGACGGGCTGGGACGCGACTTCCTGGCCGCCATCCCGTACGTGCGCGCGGCCCGTGCGCTCGGGGTCGACGTGCTGGGCATCGTGAGCAACCTCGATACCGGTCCGCACGTCGCGCGCGCGCTGGGGCGTCCCGTGGCGCGTGCCCGGGTCGTGCAGGCGGTCGCGGCATTGTTCGCTCAGCCTGTCCTACCCCTTCCGGGGGTGTCGCGCGCGGGCGGCTTCGCGGTCCAGATCCTGAACGAGCCGACCCGCCAGAACGACTTGCCGCCTCGCGACTACGTGATGCGGTTTCTGAGGCCTACGCATGACGACTTCCGTCGGTGGGCGCCCGAGGTGCCGCTGGTGTCGGCGGCGTCGGTAGGCGACCGCAACGGCGTGCTGCGCATGCGCGAGATGTTTCGGGCCGGTCTGGAGCGCTACTGCGACGTGGTGGCGCTTCATGTCTACGACCAGGTGGCCATCCGCCAGTTCTCGGGTCTGGCCACCAAGCCGATCTGGGTCACCGAGACCGGGATCCCCGGCACCGACCGGCACCTGGACTGGACGACCAGCGTCGCCGATGAGTTACGGCGCTGGCTGCCGACGCTCGAACGGATCTATTACTACGTCCTGTTCGACCTTCACCCGAACCGCTACCGGCTATTCGAGTTGAGCGGGGACCAGGAGCGTGGCTTCTCCTCTCGTGTCGAGTCGACCGCGCTCGCGGCTCACCTGACCAGTCAGGTTCAGGCGGCTCAGGGCGGCGCCCCTTCGGCATCCTTCGATTCGTTGATTCCGGACCTGTCTCCTTATCTGGCCACCGACGACGACCGGGAAGTTATGGCCTCGGCCGACCTGCTCCGGTTCATCACATGACCACCGCGACGATCCTGCTCACGGGCCTCCTGCACGGAGCCACCGTCTCGGCTGGCGTCGGGTCGACGGAAGTCGATGGAGCGTCCCAGACGCGGCCCTCGCAGCGGACCGGAGCGCCGGCCTATCCGGTGACCTCCACCCTGGTTCCCTGCACCCGAGCCAGCTGTGACGGCGTCGACCTGGTTGGCCTCACCGTCGGTGTCGGCGGAGGCGATGCGCCCGAGTCCGATCTCGGCGCCCGGGTCCAGGTGCTGGACCGCGCGTTCGTCGGGGCACGGGTCAGCAGAGACACCCGAGCGTTCCAGGTTACGACGCGTCGACTCGATCTCGGGGTCGACCATACGGATGGGCGACTCGGGTTCAGGGGTGGCTACCGCGCGTCGCGGCTCCTCGTCGAGGCACGCAGTCGACGCGATGCCGATTTCGATGGTGGCGGGTGGCGCCACGAAGTCGATGCGGCGCTGCGGATGGGACCCGATCTGGAGTTCCTGGTCGGTGGCAGCCAGGCGACGGCGGTCGAGGCCGGGCTCAGCGCGACGAGCGAGCGACAACGCCGCCAGTTGAGCGGTGGGCTGCTGTGGCAGCGCGGGCTCGAGCTTGAACTGCATGCCCAGGCGTCGACGACCCGCATCGACGACGGACTGGGCGAGTTCTCGCGGGATCGGATCGGTACCGACCTCTCCTATCTGTGGCGTGGGACCGTCGAGGTCACTTCGGAGCTCGCCTACCAGCGTGATCGCGGCGTCATCCCCAGTTCCTTCAGGGTGACCGGGGTCGCGGCCGCCGTCGAAGTGCTGCCGCATCTGGTGGCGCGAGGCAGATACCGAACCCGCGCGGCGGTCGACCTGGGTCTACGATCCGACGAGACGATGGGGTGGGGCGCCACGCTCTACACCCGCGAGCACCGGTTCGATCGGGAAGGGGACGCGGCCCGACGGACGCTCGACCTCGCGCGTCGCGCCACCGCGCTTGGGTTCAACGAGCGTCGGGTCCACACGATCGACGGGCGGCGCGCTCTGCGCGAGCGCCTGTCGCTGTCACCCGAGCTCGGCGAGCTGACGGCGGCGGCCGAGGCACTGTATCTGGCCCAGGAGCAAGACCGGAACGTCGGCCATGTCGGTTTCGACTGGCGTCGCCGCCAGGAGCGGCTCACCGGATCGATCGAGCGCACGGTCGAGTTGTTCGTGGGCATGCCCTGGCCGCTCCGCCGCCCGTTCACCCGCGACGCGACCGCGGTGGACTTCCTGCAGTTTCGCCTCACCCGTGTCGCCCGCTCGTTCACGCAGGCAACCCAGCATGAGCATCACTATGAAGGCGTGGTGGCGCTCAACCGCGAGACCCACCTCCTGGTCCGCTGGATCGATGCCGAACCGAGTCGCCTGCAGGACGCCCTCGGTCTGACCACACCGGTGAAATGGGACGTCCGACTCGACGTGCGGATTGGGCGTTAACCCATTCGTGCGAACAGGTCGATGTGCGCGTCGACGATCCGTTGGCGCGCTTCCTCGTCGGGGTCGAGGGACCAGTCGCCTTCGTCCGAGGTGCCCCCCAGCGCGATGCCGTCCCGTCGCGGTTGCATATGCAGGAAGCCGCCGGCCGTCGGCGTGGCCGCGCCGAACGTCGAGTAGTCGACGTCGGGCTGCGGTCTGAGCACGGTGAGCTGTCCCTTGACCGGCGTGAGCTCCTCGTCACCGACCAGCGCTGGGCGGCACGGCGCGGGTGTCGTTCGGCGAACGGGACACCGTGAACTTCGAAGGCCGTTGGGCCGAAGACCTGGGGAACCAGTGGTTCGTGCGCGCGATGGGTTCGCGGTCTCGCGAGTGGGGGGGCGGAGTATAGCGTCGCATGCCCGCTGGGCGGGTTTGGAGACTGCCTCCCCGCTGAGGTCGTGCCGTTCGACGGCGAACAGTCCCAGGGGGTGTTCGGCGCAATCCGGTTCGACAAGTACCTGGACAACGGTGTGACCTTGACCATGGAGGGCTGGCACGCCCAGGGCAGCGTGGGGGTGGTGATGGTCCACGCCCAGCGCACCTACTCGCCCAATCGGGATGCGAAGCGCCCCTGGGCGCGTTTCAACGTGAGCAACGAGCGGTTTACCGCGTCGGTCAACTACGACGGACACTTCAACCTGACCGGGTACCAGGGACTGTCGACGACGGTCAATTTCGTCAATAACTCCTACAAGCTGACGGCCGAGGGCCAGGCCAACTTCACACCGCATCCAGATCTCCAACTGGTCGTCGGCGGCACGGTGGGGGTCGAGGAGATGGACAGCTTCGACGAGTGCACGGGCACCCAGTCCTTCCTGTTCCGTCCGATCACGGCGGACCGGGAAGGTGTGTTCGGACAGGCATCCTGGGACCTGTCGGAGCGCGTGACCCTCGTCGGCGCCCTGCGGGGCGACTGAAGCTCGTTGCACGACTTCCAGGCGTCGCCACGGGCGTCGGTGCTGGTCGACGTGGCCCAGAACCAGACGGTTCGACTGACCTACAACCGGGCGTTCCAGATCTCGAACTCGCTCGAGTTCTTCCTGAACTCGCCGATCTCGCTCCCGCAGGACCTCAGTCTGCTCAACGGATTCTGCGCCCCGTTCGGCATCGATTGCGGCTTTGGCCTGACGCCGGTGCTGACCGTGGGGAATGAAGACCTCG
>CAJWMX010000022.1 GCA_913043805.1 uncultured Acidobacteriota bacterium
CGTGTTGACCGGGGTACACCTTGGGTCGTTCGGCCGTGATCTCGAGCCGCGCACTTCGCTGCTCGAGTTGTTGCACGCCCTCGACCGTCACCCGTCGGACGTGCGCTTCCGGATCAGCTCGCTCGAGCCGATGGACTGTCCTCAGGCCCTCATCGACCTGGTAGCGGCGAGCGGGCGCTTCGTGCCCCATTTCCATCTGCCGCTGCAGCACGCCAGCGACCGCATGCTTCGACGCATGCGGCGGCCTTATTCGATCGCCGACTATTCCGCCACGGTTGAGCGGATCAGGGGACTGCTCCCCGACGCCGCGATCGGATCCGATCTGATCGCCGGATTCCCGGGAGAGTCGGAGGCTGATGCGGAACAGACTGTCGCCTATGTGGCGAATAGCCCATTGACCTATCTGCACGTGTTCCCGTACTCGGCCCGCCCTGGCACCGAGGCGGCGGGGCTGCCCGGTCGGGTTCCTGGGCCCGTGATCCGCGAGCGGGCCAAGCGGCTCAGAGCGGTGGGCCAGCAGCTGTCCGCGGCCTTCACGCGGCGCCAGGTTGGTCAGACGCGGGAGGCGCTCGGGCTGGACGCCGATGGGCTCGTCCTCACCGACAACTACCTCAAAGTTCGGGTGCCGGCCGGTGTGACCCCGAACACGCTCCTCCGAGTCCGGATCGACGCGGCGGCCCCTCTGACCGGCGTCGCTACGCCTCGCTGAGCCGGGCCGCGGCCCGCTGTCCGGCGGACTCACGGGGGCCGCCTTCCACGATGAGCTGGCCGCACGCCGCGCGGATGTCCTGACCGCGGCTCTTGCGGACCGATACGCGAATTCCGCCTCGGGCGAGTGACGCGGCAAAGCGGTCGACACGAGCGTCGGACGGGCGCGCGAACGGGATCCCTGGCGCCGGATTCAGCGGGATCAGGTTGACCTTGGCCGGCAACCCGGCGAGCAGTCGCGCCAGACGCCTCGCGTCGGCGTCCAGGTCGTTCACGCCATCGAGCAGCACATACTCGAAGGTGATCCGCTCCCGGTGCTTGAGTGGGAACTGACGACAGGCGGCGAGCAGATCTTCCAGCCGTTGGGTACGGCTGGTAGGGATCAGTGTGTGGCGCAGCTCGTCGGTGGTGGCATGGAGTGACACCGCCAGGTTCGGGACCCAGCTCTCCGCCGCCAGGCGCTTCAGCGCCGGAATCAGTCCGACCGTCGAGAGGGTGACGCGCCGCGGCGTCAGGCCGAGGCCCTCAGGGGCAGCCAGCATCCTCAGCGCCTTCATCGTGGCGTCGTAGTTGTGCAGCGGCTCGCCCATACCCATCAGGACGATGTTGAACTTCCGTTCGGAGAGGTCGAGCTCTCTCGCCAGCACCCGCACTTGACCGGCGACCTCGCCGGCGCTGAGGTGTCGACTCAGTCCCATCTGCCCGGTCAGGCAGAACCCACACTGCATGGCGCAGCCGACCTGGGTCGAGATGCAGAAGGTCATAGCCGGCGTGTCGGGGATGAACACCGATTCCACGGTCTTCCCGTCGCGTAGCTCGAACAGGAACTTGCGGGTGCCGTCGGTCGAGCGCTCCTGATGGGCGACGCGCGGCGTCGAACACCGGACCTCTGTCTGGAGGCGCTGGCGGAGCGCGACCGACAGGTTGGTCATGTCCGCCACCCCATCGAGGCCGCGACGATAGAGCCAGCGGTAGATCTGGCGCGCGCGGAACGGCTCGACGCCCAGGGTGGCGACCAGGCTCTCGAGTTCGGGGAGCTCGAGCTCGGCAAGGTCTGGGAGGTTCATCGGCTGCGGTTCACCGTACCATGCTCGGGTTCTGGGGAGGCGGCCGGACACCCCCGGTCGGTTGAAGCGGAGTGCCATCACGTGCTAATATGAGCAACTTGCTGTTTCGACGTAATTCCTTATTGGACAACAAATTACGGAGATGTTGTCCGGTTATGGCCGTCCAAGTACCCTGCCACTGTCGCCAGGCATGATTGTTCGCGAGGAGCTCGACAACGGTCTGTGTCTCCTGACCGAAGCCAGACCCGAGGTGCGTTCGGTGAGCTTTGGCTCCTGGCTGACGCGAGGGTCCAGGCACGAGAGCGAGGAGCGCTCCGGGATTGCCCACTTTGTCGAGCACATGCTCTTCAAAGGGACCCGGACCCGTTCGGCGGAGGACATCGCCCAGGAGATCGACTCGATCGGTGGACAGCTGGACGCCTTTACCGCCAAGGAATGCGCCAGCTACTACGTCAAGGTGCTCGACGAGCATCTGCCCAGAGCGGTGGACGTATTGTCGGATCTGCTCCTGCATCCTGCGTTCGACACCGGAGACATCGCGCGCGAGAAGAAGGTCGTGCTCGAAGAGATCAAGATGGTGGAGGACACGCCAGACGATCTTGTGCACGAGCTGTTTACTCAGCGGTTCTGGGGTGGACATCCGCTTGGACGACCGATTCTCGGCGTGCCCGACACCGTCGAGGCGCTCGACGCCGGTACCCTGGCGGAGTACTTCTCCACGGCTTACACCGCACGGAATCTCATCATCGCGGTGGCCGGCAACATCGACCACGGGGCGGTGAAGGCGCTTGTCGAGCAGGCATTCGGCGACCTGGCGACCGACGGAGTGACGCCCGAGACGTCGCCCCCGGTGGCCGTCCCCGGTCTCCTGGTGCGAGACAAGGCGCTCGAGCAGTGTCACGTGTGCCTTGGGGCAAGCGGTTATCCCCAGGAGCACGACGACCGCTACATCTGCTATCTGCTTAACATCGTGTTGGGCGGGTCCATGAGCTCCCGGTTGTTTCAGAACATTCGCGAGAAGCGCGGCCTCGCCTACGCGGTCAATAGCGGATTGGTGTCATACCGGGACGGCGGGGCATTCAGCATTTATGCCGGCTGTGACGCTGAGACGGTCCGGGAGGTCATCGATCTGATCGTGGCCGAGTTGCAGACGCTCAGAGACGAACCGGTCTCGGAGGATGAGCTGCGTCGGGCCAAGGACCATCTCAAGGGCAGTCTCGTGCTGGGCCTTGAGAGCACATCCACTCGGATGTCCAACATGGCTCGCCAGGAGATGTACTTCGGCCGGCAGGTCACCATCGACGACACCCTTCGTGGCGTCGAGCGTGTGACTGGCGCCGACATTCAGCGAGTAGCTCGCGATCTGTTCTCGCCAGGTGGACTGGCGGCAACAGTGCTCGGGCCGGTGGGCGGGGTCGGCCTGAACGAGGCCCAGCTCTCACTCAGTTAGGGCAGGAGGGGCGTCATCGGCGTTCGGTTGACAGTGCTCGGCAGCGGGAGCGCGGGGAATGCGACGCTGCTCGAGGACGGTGGTCGTCGGGTCCTGATCGACGTCGGGTTGAGCTATCGCGAGGTGACCCGGCGCCTCGCCGAGCTCGATGTGCCGCCGGAGACGATCGCCGGAGTGGTCATTACCCACGCCCACGGTGATCACACTCGTGGCGCCGGGCTGTTTTCGAGACGACATGGGGTCCCGGTCCACACGACGCCCGCGACCCGTGAGGTCTGGGACGACGAGGTGTCCAGTTGGGGCGAGTTGGCCTGTGACGAACCGACCGACATCTGCGGCTTCAGGTTCACGCCGTTCGAGGTGCTCCATGACGCCGACGCGGAGACCGTCGCGTTTCGTATCGAGACCGCGGACGGGACAATTGGCTACGCCACCGACGTCGGGTGCGTGACGGCTGATGTGCGCAGCAACTTCTCGGACTGCCGCGTCCTGGTGATGGAGTCGAACCATGCGACGGACCTGCTGCAGGTTGGGCCCTATGCGCGCTCCACGAAGGCGCGCATCGCCGGCACTCGCGGGCATCTGTCGAACGAGTCACTGGCAGGGTATCTTCGAGACCATCTGGGCCGGTCGGTGCGCTGCGTGGTCCTGGCGCACCTGAGTCGGGTCAACAATGTGCCGGAGCTGGCTGAGATGACCTGTCGGGAAGCGCTCGAAGCCCGGGGGCGAGAGGACGTGCGCATCGTGGTCTCTCGACAGGACCGCGTGGCCGAGACCGTGGACCTGGCGGCCTGGCCGGCGCCGGCGCACGTGGCGCCGGCACTTGGCCGACAGGCGTCGCTGCCTTTTTGAGGATCGTCACGATGGGCGAACGACCGCCGTCCGGGACCGAGCGTCGTCGTGGCAGCCGCCGGGAGGCCGACGAACGTCGACAGGTCGAGCGGCGGGAGGTTGAACGCCGGAGCGGCGAGCGTCGCTCCACGAGTGCCGCGTTGCCGGACTCCGACCGGCGCACCGGTGAAGAGCGGCGACACGGGCCGAACCGCGCCGGGGGCCGACGCGATGAGCAGCGCCGGAGTGGCGTCGGACGCCGAGAGGACGATTAGGATGATTCCGCGCTATACCCACCCCGAGATGGGGCGGATCTGGGACGACCAGCGAAAGTACGACACCTGGCTCGAGGTCGAGGTGGCGGCGGCCAGGGCGATGGCGGCCACGGGGATGATCCCTGAAGACGCGGCGCGAGATCTCGCTGCGTGTGAGGGCGTCGATGCCGCCCGCATCGACGAGATCGAGCAGACCACCCAGCACGACGTCATCGCCTTCACGACGGCGGTGGCCGAGCGTGTCGGGCCGTCGGCGCGGTGGCTGCATTTCGGGCTGACGTCCTCCGACGTCCTGGACACCGCGTTGGCCGTGCAGATGCGAGAGGCGACCGGCCTGCTGCTGGATGACCTCGATGCGGCCCTTGAAGCGGTTCGCGAACGTGCCGTCGAGCATCGCGATACGCCGATGATCGGCCGCACCCATGGCGTGCATGCCGAGCCGATGACCTTCGGGTTGAAGCTGGCCTTGTGGTACGCCGAGTTGACCCGCGCTCGCGAGCGTCTCGCGCGCGCGCGGGACATCATCAGCGTCGGGAAGATCTCGGGCGCGGTTGGCACCTACGCGCACCTGGAGCCGGAGATCGAAGGGCGCGTGTGCGCCGAGCTGGGTTTGACCCCCGCCCCGGTGGCGTCCCAGGTCATCCAGCGGGATCGGCATGCCGAGTTGTTGGGGGCCATAGCCCTGACCGGCGCCTCCCTCGAGAAGTTCGCGGTCGAGATTCGCGGCCTGCAGAAGACCGAGCTGGGCGAGGTGCAGGAAGGGTTCGCGAAGGGGCAGAAGGGCTCGTCGGCGATGCCGCACAAGCGGAACCCCATCGCCTGCGAGCAGTTGACCGGGTTGGCGCGTCTGCTGCGATCGAATGCGCACGCGGCGGTCGAGAACATCGCGTTGTGGCACGAACGCGACATCTCGCATTCGTCGGTGGAGCGCGTGATCGTGCCAGACAGCTGCATCACCCTCGACCACATGTTGCGGCGGTTCGCCAAGGTCATGCGGGCGCTGGTGGTGCACCCGGATCGCATGATCGAGAACCTCGAGCGGTCGCGCGGCGTGGTGTTTTCTGGCACGGTGCTGCTTGAACTCGCGCGACGGGGGGTGTCTCGCGAGCAGGCCTATTCCTGGGTGCAGCGGGCCGCGATGCGCTCGCACGATGAGGGGCTCGACTTCAAGACGCTGTTGGCCGAGGACGCCGAGGTGATGGGAGTGCTCACCACCGCCGAGTTGGACGAGGCCTTTGATCTGCAGCATCAGCTCCGGCACGTCGGTCCCATCGTGGACCGGGTGCTCGGCGCGCGGGAGGAGGCGGAGGCGTGAAGACGAGGGTGTTTGTCAGCCTGAAGGCGTCGGTGTTCGATCCGCAGGGACGGACCATCGTCGAGGCGTTGCAATCGATGGGCTATGGCAGCGTGTCCGACGTACGACAGGGCAAGTACTTCGAGGTCGACGTCGACACCGGGTCGGCGGACGAAGCCCGAGCGCTGGTGTCTGAGGTGGCCGACAAGCTGTTGGCGAACCCGGTCATCGAGAGCTATCGGGTCGAGGTGGACGAGTGAAGTTCGCCATCATCGAGTTTCCAGGCTCGAACTGCGACCACGACGCGTATCACGCGGCCAAGCACGTGCTGGGTCAACAAGCGGCGTTCGTCTGGCACAAGGACACGGGGCTCGCCGGTGCTGACGCGGTGGTGCTGCCGGGTGGCTTCTCGTACGGCGACTACCTTCGCACCGGCGCCATCGCGCGGTTTTCACCGGTCATGGAGACCGTCCGCCAGTTCGCCGCCGAGGGCGGCCCGGTCATCGGGATCTGCAACGGGTTCCAGGTGCTTCTCGAAGCGGGCCTGCTCGAGGGGGCCTTGCTCCGAAACCGGCGCTTGAAGTTCCTCTGCCAGCACGTACACGTCAGGGTCGAGCAGACCGACACGCCGTTCACCGGCGGCGCGCAGGTCGGCCAGGTGTTGAGCCTGCCCATTGCGCATGGCGAGGGCAGTTACCACACGACCGCCGAGACCCTGGCGTCGCTCGAAGCCAATCGGCAGGTCATCTTTCGCTATTGCAGCCAGGATGGCGCCATGCAGGACGCGGCCAACCCGAACGGGTCGCTCGCGGCGGTCGCCGGCATTTGCAACCCGGAGCGGAATGTCGTCGGGTTGATGCCGCACCCCGAGCGCGCGTGCGAGTCGGCGCTTGGCAGTGAGGACGGTCGGGTGGTCTTGGAGTCGGTCGTGGCGGCGGTAGCGGCGTGAGTGATACACACATGGATCCCGCAACAATCGAGGCCCACGGGCTGACGGCCGACGAATACCAGAAGGTACTAGACATTCTCGGCCGGGAGCCGACGCTGACCGAGCTCGGCATCTTTTCCGTGATGTGGTCGGAGCACTGCAGCTACAAGAGCTCGCGCGTCCATCTGAAACGTCTTCCCACCGAGGGACCGCGCGTGGTCCAGGGGCCAGGCGAGAACGCCGGGGCGGTGGACATCGGTGACGGCCTGGCGGCCGTATTCAAGATTGAGTCACACAACCACCCCTCGTTCATCGAGCCCTACCAGGGGGCGGCGACCGGGGTGGGCGGCATCATCCGCGACATCTTCACGATGGGCGCGCGGCCGATCGCCTTGCTGAACTCTCTGCGATTCGGCGCCCTCGACGACCCGGCGACACGCCGGCTTGTGGACGGCGTCGTCGCCGGCATCGCCGGTTATGGCAATAGCATCGGGATTCCCACCGTTGGCGGCGAGGTGGACTTCGACCCGAGCTACGCCGGGAATCCCCTGGTGAACGTGTTCTGCCTTGGCGTGGCCAAGGCGGATCAGCTGGCCAAGGGGTTGGCCTCGGGGGCAGGCAATCCGGTCTACTACGTCGGCGCGAAGACGGGGCGAGACGGAATCCACGGCGCCACGATGGCGTCGGCCGAGTTTGACGAGAACTCGGCCGAGAATCGGCCAGCGGTGCAGGTAGGCGACCCGTTCATGGAGAAGTTGCTTCTGGAAGCCTGTCTGGAGGTGATGAAGTCGGACGCCCTGGTCGGCATCCAGGACATGGGCGCGGCCGGGCTGACCTGTTCGACCTGCGAAATGGGCGCGCGTGGCGATGCGGGCATCGAGATCGATGTGTCGCTGGTGCCGCAGCGCGAGACCGGCATGAACGCCTACGAGATCATGCTGAGCGAATCGCAGGAGCGGATGCTGCTCGTGGCGCAGAAGGGGCGAGAGGCGGAGGTCGAAGCGATCTTCGAGAAGTGGGATCTGCATGCGGCGCGTATCGGTGAGGTGACCGGTGACGGTTTGCTCCGCGTGAAGCACGCCGGCGAGGTGGTCGCCGAGATTCCGAATCGTCCCCTCGCCGATCAGGCCCCGCTCTACAACCGCCAGACCAGCCGCCCCGAGTATCTCGATGACGTGCAGCGGCTCGATGAGAGCGCGCTCGACCCGTCGCCTGATCTCGGCCGGGTCTGGCTCGATTTGCTCTGCGCGCCGTCGATCGCGAGCCGCCGCTGGATCTATCGTCAGTACGACCACATGGTGCGAACCAACACCATTGCCTTGCCTGGGCTCGGGGCGGCGGTGGTGCGGGTCAAGGGGACGGACCGCGCCCTGGCGTTCTCGGTGGACGGAAACGGTCGGTACTGCTATCTCGACCCACTGGAGGGCGGGCGACTGGCGGTGGCCGAGGCGGCGCGCAATGTCGCCTGCGCGGGTGCGCAACCGATCGGCGCGACCAACTGTTTGAACTTCGGCAATCCCGAACGGCCCGAGATCATGTGGCAGTTCGCCCAGGCTGTCGACGGTATCGCCGACGCCTGCGGCGCCTTGGGGATCCCAATCACGGGTGGCAACGTCAGTCTGTATAACGAGACTGAAGGACAGGCGATACATCCGACGCCGGTGCTGGGCGTGGTGGGAGTGATCGACGATGCGAGTCGGGTCCTGAACCGCGTATTTCCCGCGGCGGACCTGGATATCGTGCTGCTGGGCGAAGCGACCGGAGGGCTGGGCGGTAGTGAGTATCTGAAGCGGATGCACCGTCTGGTGCGCGGTCGACCCGCGCCGGTAGACCTCGACCGGGAGCGGGCGCTACAGACGCTGCTGGTCGAGCTCGTGGCTGAAGGACTGATCGGGTCGGCCCACGACTGTGCCGAAGGCGGGGTGGCCATCACCCTTGCCGAGTGTTGTATCGATAGTGGTGTCGGTGCCGTCGTGGATCTGCCTCCCGTCGGCTCCCAAGATGGCCTGATGGCCACCCGCGCGCTGTTTGGCGAGGCGCCAACCCGAGTGGTGGTCTCCGCCTTGCCCGGCACCCGCGACCAGCTGCTGTCCAAGGCTCGTGCGGCGGGCGTGCCGGCGGCGGTTATCGGACGGACCGGAGGGGCTCGTGTCACGATCGGTGTGGCCGACGAGATCGTGGCCGATGTCGGACTCGACGACGCAGAACAGGCGTGGTCACTTGGTTTGACCCGTCATTTCGAGCGAGCGGCAAGCTGATGCACGACAGCGACAAGTTCCGCGATGAGTGCGGCGTCTTCGGGATTTACGGGCATTCCGAGGCTCCGGCGCTGACCAGGCTTGGGCTGTATGCCCTCCAGCATCGCGGCCAGGAGAGCGCCGGGATTGCGACCGCCAATGCCGACGGGCTGCACTTGACCCGGGCCATGGGGCAAGTTTCTGAGGCCTTCGATGAGAAGACCCTGGCGTCGCTCGAAGGCAACGCCTCGATCGGTCACGTCCGGTATTCCACCGCTGGCGATAGTCGGATCGCCAATGCACAGCCGATCCTGATCGACTGTGTGCATGGCGAGATCGCGCTCTGCCACAACGGAAATCTCATCAACGCCGCGGAGTTGCGCACCTACCTGGTCGGCAAAGGGCACATCTTTCAGACCAGCAGCGACACGGAAGTGGTCTTGCACCTCTACGCGCGGTCCCAGGCGCCGACTCCGGAGGACGCGATCGTCGAGTCGGTGGCCCAGGTGCGCGGGGCCTTTTCTCTCGCGATGCTGACGGAGGACCACCTGATCGCGGTGCGAGATCCGCATGGCTTCCGTCCGCTGGTGGTTGGCAATCTGGGCGACGCCACGGTGGTCTGCTCGGAGACCTGCGCGCTGGATCTCATCGGGGCTCGCTACGTGCGTGATGTCGAACCGGGCGAAGTGCTGGTTGTCGGCAAGTCGGGAACGCGCTCATATCGTCCGTTCGCAGATGCCCAGCCTTCCCACTGCGTGTTCGAACACGTCTACTTTGCTCGGCCCGATAGCCTGGTCTTTGGTCAGAGCGTGAACGAGGTTCGGACCAATTTCGGTCGGCGACTGGCGCGCGAGGCGCCGATCGACGCCGACGTCGTCGTGCCGGTTCCCGATTCCGGGATGTGCGCGGCGGTAGGGTACGCGGACGAATCGGGTTTGCCGATGCGGATGGGGCTCATCCGAAACCACTACGTCGGACGCTCGTTCATCGCTCCGCAGCAGGAGATTCGCGGATTCAAGGTTCGGGTGAAGCTGAACCCGGTACGAAGCCTCATCGAAGGGAAGCGGGTGGTGCTGGTTGACGACTCCATTGTCAGGGGGACCACCAGCCGCAAGATCGTCGGGATGATCCGCGCCGCTGGCGCGGCCGAGATCCATATGCGAATCAGCTGCCCTCCGACCGCGTCTCCCTGCTACTACGGCATCGACACGCCCCGTCGGAGCGAGCTCATCGGCGCCACGCACACGGTGGAAGAGATCCGAGATTTCATCAAGTCGGACACGTTGGCCTATCTGAGCCTCGATGGCCTTCGAGGCGCGGTTGGCGACCGCAGCGGCGACTATTGCACCTCCTGCTACACCGGTGAGTACCCGGTTGAGGCCCCCGAGGATGCCGAGGCCTACATGCAGATGGCCCTCAAGTTGCCAGGGAAGCGATGACACGGTGGGGAGTCGTCGCGGTGGCGGCGCTGGTCCTGGTGACCAGCGCGAGGGCGCAGCCGGCGCTGACGGTCGACGCCGCCATTTCCCAGCTCGGCGATTTCGACTACGACGTGCGGACGGCCGCGAGCGGTTTCATCCGACGGTTGTCGACCGAAGAGGCCAGGCCGGTGCTGGCTCGGGCGGTCGCGACTCACGAGGACGGGTACGTTCGTTACCGCGCTCTCGTGCTGCTTGTCGGATTCGGGGGCATCGAGGCGCGGGATGCCGTTCTCGGGGTTATGGAGGACGGGAACGACCGGTTGCGGGCGGTGGCGTATGGCTACTTCGCGCATGAACCGGATCCGGCGATGGTGCCCCGACTGCTCGAGGCGCTGGATGGCGAGACGTCTGAGTTCGTCCGCCCGGCGCTGATTCGCGCGCTCGCGAGCCACGACGATGACCCGAGTGTGCGGCAACGTCTTCTTGCCGACATCGATCGTGGGGTCGACTTCTTTCGGGGCGCCGTGATCGAGGCGCTTGGTGACCGGCGGGCGAGCTATGCGCTCGAGCCGCTCATGGCCGTGGCCTCGGCCCCGGGGCCGCTGCAGGACGACGCGTTGCTGGCGTTGACCCGGATCGGAGATGCGCGGGCCCTGAGCGCCGTCGCCGCCTTGCAGGGAGCGGACCCCGAGCTGGAGCCGATGGTCTCGGCGGCGGCGGCTGCCTTCGATGAAGACCGCGCCGGTCACTTCGCGTTCGTCTCCGAGACGCTCGCCTTCGCCGCCGTGTCCGGCGACCAGCGCGATCTGGTCCGGGCGGCGGCGGCCGGTCTCGGCGCGCTGGCCGCGTCCGGCGATGACGCCGCGCTCTCGACGCTCATCGACGTCGCTGTCGAGGCGCCGTCGGCTGAACGTGAAGCGATCGCCCTGGTGGTGGGCATGCTGGCGATGCGCGCCCCGGAGGAGATGTTGGCGCATCTCGAAACCCGGGCCGACCTGGCCGATGCGGCGCTCGTTGTTCGAGATGGCTTCGATATGCTCGACGAAGACCTCGAAGAGGAGCGGTTCTTTATGACCGCTCGCAGCACGTTCTGGGGGGCGCCGGACGGCTCCGCCGCGCGACGCGTAAGCGACGAACTGATCCGAGTGCTCGAATTCTGATGACCAGCGCCGACGATAGTCCAGCGCCCAAGGGGGCGGGAGTCAGCTACAAGTCCTCCGGCGTCGATATCGACGCCGGCCACGAGGCGGTCCGCCGGATTCGCGCCCTGGCTCAGGAGACCTTCACCCCCGGCGTGCTGTCGGATATCGGCAGCTTCGGCGGGCTGTTCCAGCCAGACCTCGGGTCGCTCGAACAGCCGGTGCTGGTGTCGAGCGCTGACGGCGTCGGCACCAAGCTGAAGGTGGCCTTCGCGGCCGGTCGGCATGACACCGTGGGCGTCGATCTGGTCAACCACTGTGTCAACGACATCCTCGTCCAGGGCGCCACGCCGTTGTTCTTTCTGGACTACCTCGCGACGGGGCGTCTCGCGCCGGAGGTCGCGGCGGATGTGGTGTCCGGGCTCGCGACCGCGTGCCGCGAGAACCGGTGTGCGCTGCTCGGGGGCGAGACCGCCGAGATGCCTGGCTTCTATGCCGACGGGGAATATGACCTTGCTGGGTTCGTGGTGGGGTTGGTCGACCGGTCCCACCTGATCGACGGGAAGCGGATAGAACCGGGCGATGTCGTCATCGGGCTGCCCTCGACCGGTCTGCACACCAACGGCTACTCGCTGGCTCGTCGAATCTGCTTCGATCACCTCGGACTGTCGGTGGACAGCCCCGTTGAGGAGCTGGGCTGCCGGCTTGGTGACGAACTGCTCAGGCCGCACTGCTCCTACCTCCCGACCGTCCGTTCGATCCTGGGTGACGGGACCATCAAGGCGATGGCGCACATCACGGGCGGGGGGCTGACTGACAATCTGCCGCGTGTGCTGCCCGAGGGCTGTGCCGTCTACATCGATCCGTCAACCTGGACCGTCCCTCCGATCTTCGGTTTCTTGCAGGAGCGTGGAGGCGTCGACGTCGACGACATGTTCCGCACGTTCAACATGGGGATCGGCTTGGCGCTCGTCTGCCGGCGTGCCGATGTGGCATCGGTCCTGGCTGGACTGATCGCCGCCGGCGAGCGTGGGGCCACCGCGATCGGCGAGATCCGAACCGGCGCCGGCGTCGTGGAGTACGGACCGGTCGATCGGAACTGGGCTGGCGACGACTGATCACGTCCGAATGATCATGGGACGCAGACTGGGTGTGCTGATATCGGGGCGGGGGAGCAATCTCCAGGCCATCATCGATGCGGTGGCTGACGGCCGCCTCGACGCGTCGATCGCCGTCGTCGTCTGCAACAAGCCGAACGCGGGCGGTCTCGAACGCGCTACGGCGGCGGGCATCGAGACCGCGGTGATCGAGCACACCGCTTTCGCTTCGCGAGAGGCCTACGACGCCGCCCTGGTCGAGACGCTTCGACAACGGGAGATCGATCTGGTCTGTCTGGCGGGTTTCATGCGGCTCCTGAGCCCCGTGCTGATCGACGCGTTTCCGAATCGGATCCTCAACATACATCCGTCGCTTCTCCCGGCGTTCCCCGGTCTTCACGGTCAAACCCAGGCCTGGGAGTACGGGACGAAGGTGGCTGGAGCGACGGTGCACATCGTGACGCCGGAGCTCGACGCCGGCCCGATTGTGATGCAGGCGACCGTCCCCGTCGAAGATGACGACACGCCGGACACCTTGGCCGCCCGCGTCCTCGTCGAGGAGCATCGGATCTACCCCGAGGCCATTGGTATCGTCCTGGCTGGCGGCTGGCGAATCGAAGGTCGCCGGTTCCTGCGCCAGCCAACCGCCCCCTGAGTTCTGTCTCCTGCCTCCCGTCGTCTGATCGGTATACTCGTGTGATGTCAGCTCGCCCAGAGACCATCGCTGACCAGCTGGCCTATCTGGCCAAGGGCTGTGTCGACGTCGTCCGCGAATCCGAGCTTCGGGCCAAGCTCGAGCGCGCGGTAGAGACGCGGAAACCACTGGTCGTCAAAGTCGGCTTCGATCCCACCGCTCCGGACCTCCACCTCGGGCACACGGTGCTGATCCGGAAGATGAAGCACTTCCAGGATCTGGGCCATACGGTCATCTTTCTGATCGGCGATTTCACCGGCCTGATCGGCGACCCGACCGGTCGGTCGAAGACCCGTCCGCCGCTCACGCGGGAGGAGATCGCCGAGAACGCCGAGACATACAAGGCGCAGGTCTTCAAGCTGCTGGACCCGGCGCGGACGGTGATCGAGTTCAATAGCCGATGGATGGGAGCGCTCACCGGAGAGGGCTGGGTGCGGCTGGCGGCACGCTACAACGTGGCCCAGATGCTCGAGCGGCGCCATTTTCGCGATCGATATGACAAGGGGCAGCCGATCG
>CAJWMX010000023.1 GCA_913043805.1 uncultured Acidobacteriota bacterium
CCCCCCATGCCGTAGGCCATCAGGGCGAACGCCTGCACCCCGCCCAGCACGAAGATCCGGTCGGCGCCCGCCTCCCGCATCGCGTTGATGGTGGCCGGGAAGTAGCCCTCACCCTTGACCGGCGGCGTGCATCCCACCACCGTGTCGACGCCGGCCACCTTCGCCGGGATGATGCTCATCTGGGCCGACCCGAACATCGGGTAGCGACCGCCCGGCACGTAGCTCCCGACGCAGCTCACCGGAATATGCCGATGGCCCAGCACCACGCCCGGCCGGATCTCGGTTTCGAGCGGCAACAACGTCCGGAGCTGCGCCTCGGCAAAGGCCCGCACGTTGCCCTGACAGAAGCCGGTATCAGCCAGCACCTGCGGGTCGCACTTGCTGACCGCCTCCTGGATCTCGGGCTCGCTCAACTCGAAGTCGGCCGGAGCCCACTCGTCGAACTTCTGGCTGTACTCGCGCACGGCATCCATACCGCGCATGCGCAGGTCACGCAGCATCTCCGCGACGTAGCGAGTGGTTTCTTCGTCTTCCTCGAACAGGCGGTGGCCGCCGTCTTTGAGTATGTGCATTGCGCTCAGCTCGCTTTGGTACTGTCTCGCCCGTCTGGCTACAGGCTAACGGCAGTGCCGGCGAGTCGGTCGGCACTGCCTGGCAGTCCGATGGATTGCGGCGGACTGCCGGCTACGGGCTACAGGAAGAACGTTCGAGCGCCAGAGGCCCGAAGCCTGAAGCCGACGGGCGCCAGAACGCCGACGCCGTCACAGCTCCATCACCCCCTCGATGTCCGGATCCAGCTTCGGGGGTGGCGACGCCAGCGAGATCCCGAAGAACAAGGTCAGCGACAGCAGCAGCGCCACGAAGCCGGCGTTGATGCCGTAGGGCACGGCGATGCCGAACAGCTCGATGCCGAAGTTCACGACGAGGCTGGTCACGATGGCGACGTTGGCCGCGGTAGCCGTGGCCCGTTTCCAGTTGAATCCGATGGCAACGGTCGGCACGAGCGCGGCGGCGAAGGTGCCCCACCCGAAGGCGCCGAGCAGCGCCACCAGGTCCTGCCGGGAGTAGAGGACGAAGATCGCCGAGCCAACCGCGAGCAGGACCGTGGCGACCCGCGCCCAGAACAGCTCGTTCGACAACGAGCGGCCGGTCAGGGCCCGCGGGATGTCGTGTACCACCGCCGCAGCCCCGAGATTCAGGAAGCTGTCGGCGGTCGACATGATAGCGGCGAACAGCCCGGCGAACACGATGCCGGCCAGCATCGGCCCGGCGTGGAACTGCAGGAACTGCGGCGCCGCTTCGTCGGGCCCGGACAACTCGGGGTGCCCGCCCTGGATGACCAGCGCGCGCATCGCCAGCCCGATGCTCAACCAGAGCAGCGAGCAGAGCGCATAGCCGGCGGCGCTGACTGGCAGGGTGCGACGGACATCTTCCACCCGCCTGTTCATCATCAGCTTGGTGATGACATGGGGCTGCCCGGCCATCCCCAGCACGAAGACGACGAACCAGGACATCGCGCCGATCATGCCCAGCGTGCCCCACGGGCTGATCGACTCGGGATCGTCTTCGAGAAGCGTGGTCGCAATGCCGGTCAGACCGCCGTCCACCGCGGTGATGGCCGCGATGAACACGAAGATGGCCGCCACGATCATGATGGCACCCTGCACCAGGTCGGTGTAGACCGACGCCAGGATGCCGCCGGTCACGCAGTAGAACACCAGCACCGCGCAGGCGATCGCCATGCACGTGATCAGCGACACCTCGGGGATGAACGAAACGTTGTTCAGCACATCCCGGAGCACCGTGGCCATCGCCAGGATCTGGGTCCCGAGGTAGCCGATGACGCCGAGCAAGATGGCGATAGCGGTCAGCAGCCGGGCGCGCTCGCTGTTGTAGCGGGCGGCCACCGCATCGGGGAGCGAGATCGACTCCCTGAGCTCGGCCACCATCCGCAGCCGCTTGGCCAGCAGGTAGAAGACACAACAGAAGCCGAGCGGGGCGATCACCGTCATCCAGGCCGAGCTGAGCCCCATCCGGTACACGAGGCCGGGGCCTCCAACGAAGCCGAACCCGCTCATCGTGCTGGAGAAGACGGCAAGGCCGGTGACCAGGATGCCCAGGTCCCGTCCGGCCATGAAGAAGTCGCGGGTGGAGGTGGTCCGACGCAGCGCCCACAGCCCCACCCCGATACACATCGCCAGGTAGCCGAGCACCCAGGCGAGCACGATCAGCGGGCGCGATTCGTCCATCACCCCCGCTCCGTGCGCGCGCGCCGCTCAGCCACGATCTCGCGGAAGCGCGCCATGTCTTCCGGCGTCACCACCGCCTGGTGGAAGTACAGGACGAACAGCACGACCACCAGCAGCTGCGTCGGCCAGAACGCGTAGAGGAACCAGGCGGTGGGCAGCGGGAGCCCGAGCATCAGCGGACCGCTGGGGTCGGCGAGGTATCGCGCATAGGTCGCGACCATCAGCGTGAGAAGGGTGGCCAGCGTCACCCCGCTCATTACCAGCGGCCACCGGAGCAGGCCCGGATGGCGCAGTCCCATGAAGAGCGAGCCGATGATCAACGCCAGCTGCACGAGGGCGAACGCCCAGGCCATCCACAGACGGCCGCCGTGCCGCGCCGGACCGTCGCCGCCGTGGTCCATCGAGGGGAACCGCTCGTGCGCGGCGCCGTGCCCGAGGTAGACCCGCTCGACCTGACCGTCGGTGACCACCTCCTCGCTGGGCTGTTCTTCGATGATGAAGGTCAGGGCGAACAGGACGCACAGCGCCAGCAGGAGGCCGAACAACACGTGCGCGAGGCGGTCGGTCATGGGAGGCGCGTAGTGTAGCGTGGTCGAGGAGTAGAATCGAACCGATGGGCAGATCGGAGGCGGCTCCATCGGCGACCGACGTCCTGGTGGCGCTGGTCGACGAAGCCTACGACCGGCGGTCGTGGCACGGCCCGAACCTGCGAAGCAGTCTGCGGGGGGTGAGCCCGGAGCTGGCCCGGTGGCATCTGGGCAAGAACCGCCATTCGATCTGGGAGCTGACCGCCCACGCCGCCTACTGGAAGTATGTGGTCCGGTGGCGGATCCGCGGCGAGAAGCGGGTCCGCTTCCCGCTCGTCGGGAGCCACTTCTTCCCGCTGCCCGAGCCGGCCGACGCCGCGGCCTGGACGGACTGCAAGCGGTTGCTGGCCGAGGAACGCGTCCAGCTGCGTGGGGCGGTCGCGTCGCTCGAGGAGCGGGAGCTGACGCGAACGCTCGGCAAGGACGACACGGTGGGCAGCTTGGTCCGGGGCGCGGCAGCCCACGACCTGTATCACGCCGGACAGATCCGGCTCATCCGACGTCTCCATGAGCACTAGCAGCAGGCGACTGAAGGCACGGGCGGGGTGGGGCGAAGCCCCATGGGAGTATCCGATGCGATACGCAGCGACCGGAGTGGTGATGTCAGCGTTCCTCCTCGGCGGGCCCGCGTCGGCGTGGGCGCAGGACGCTGGAGACTATCCGCAGTGGCGAGGCCCCAATCGCGACGGTGCGGCAGCCGGGTTCGTGGCGCCCGCCAGCTGGCCCCGCCGTCTCACCGAGCACTGGCAGGTCGAGACCGGGCGCGGCTATGCCACCCCAATCCTGATCGGCGATCGGGTGTTCACCTTCGGCCGGATCGACACCGACGAGGTGGCGATGGCGCTCGATGCCGCCACCGGCGCCGTCGAGTGGCGCACCGCCTACACCGCGCCGTATCGCCAGAACGCGGGCACCCAGCGCCACGGGCCCGGCCCCAAATCGACGCCGCTCCACCACGACGGCCGGCTGTTCACGCTCGGCATCAACGGGGTGGTCTCGGCCTTCGACGCCTCCGATGGTCGTCTCCTGTGGCAGAAGCCAGCCCTGTCGAGCGAACCGCTCTATGCGACCTCGCTCTCACCGCTCGCCGACGGCAGCCAGGTCATCCTCCACGTGGGGGGCCACGACGACGGCGCGCTGACTGCCTATGCCGCCGACACCGGCACGGTGATCTGGGAATGGCGGGGCGACGGCCCGGCCTATGCGTCGCCGATGATCGCCGAGCTGGACGGCGTCAGACAGGTCGTCACGGTGACGCAGACCAAGGTTGTCGGCGTCGACGCGAACGATGGGCAGCTGCTCTGGGAGCGCCCCTGGGTGTCGCGCTCGACCAACAACTCGATCACGCCGATCATCGACGGTGACGAGGTGATCGTGACCGGGCATGAACTGGGGGTGACCCGGTTCCGGCCGCGCCAGGTCGACGGACGGTGGACCACCGAGACGGTCTGGCAGACCGATGAGGTGTCCATGTTTATGAGCAACCCGGTCCTGTCGGGAGATACGCTGTATGGCATGTCACACCTGCGGGCCGGACAGTTCTTCGCGCTCGACGCCGCGAGCGGCGAGACGCTGTGGCGAACCGAAGGGCGCGAGGCCACCAACTCATCGGTGGTGATGGCCGACGACCTGCTGTTCCTGCTCAACAACGACGGTGACCTGGTCGTGGCGCGTACTGACCGCGGCGGCTTCAGCCAGATCACGCGCTACGAGGTGGCCGAAAGCGCCACCTGGGCGCAGCCCGCCATCTCCGGCAACCGGCTCTTCATCAAGGACGAGGCGCACGTCACGCTGTGGACCGTCGACTGACTCCGGCCCCGCCCCTCGCTCGTGACGCATCAGCGGCACCCATCCGTCCCGGCTGGGTCCTGGGTGGAGCCGCCAGTCTGCTCGGCGTGGTCTGCCTGACGGTCGGCCTCGACGGCCAGCGCGGCGGCGTCTTCCGCGAATCGCGCGACCATCCGGCCGTCCGCTACACCGACGGCGTCACCACCGACGAGGTGACCCGTTTGGCCGAGTCACTGGCCGCCGGGACCACCACCCTCGACTTCACCGAGCAGACCGGGTATCTCCCGGCCCTGCTGGAGGCCCTGGAGATTCCGGTGGAGTCGCAGGTCACCGTCTTTTCCGACACCAGCTTCCAGGCCGACCTGATCGACCCGGAGAACCCCCGCGCGCTCTACTTCAACGACACGGTGGCGGTGGGCTGGGTGCGGGGCGCCGACGTGCTAGAAATCGCGGCGCTCGACCCAACCCAGGGCGTGCTGTTCTTCTCCTTGCCGCAGAGCGATTCGGCCCCACCGGAAATCACGCGGACCGAGGTTTGTCTGGCGTGTCATCTCTCCTGGGACACCCTCGGGATCCCCGGGCTGATGACCATCAACACGCTGCCGATGCCGGACGACCCGAACTCCTACGCCGTCGGGTGGACGACCGACCATCGAACACCGCTGGCCGAACGCTGGGGCAGCTGGTATGTCACCGGCGCCCCGGAGGCAATCCGCCATCTCGGCAACTCGACCGAGCCGATCGACTATGTGCCCGGCGACGTGCCGCCGGCCCCGCCGGTCCTCGACACTCTCGACGGCGTCTTCGACCTCGATGGGTTCCTCACGCCCTACAGCGACATCGTGGCGCTGATGGTGCTCGAGCATCGCAACCATATGAGCAACCTGCTCGTGCGCATCGGCTGGGAAGCCCGGGTACTGGCGCACCAGGCGGGTCTGGCGGCCGGCGACGAGCCGGACATCGATCTCGAAGATACGGCCGAGGAGCTCGTGGACTACTTGCTGTTCGTCGACGAGGCGCCGCTGCCCGCGACCATCGCAGGGAGCTCCGGCTACGCGGAACGCTACTCGTCGCTCGGCCCGTCCGACAGCCAGGGCCGCTCCCTGCACCAGCTCGATCTCGAGCAACGGCTGCTCAAATCCCCCGCCAGTCCGCTCATCTACTCCGAGACGTTCGACGCCCTGCTGGACCCGGCGCGCGACGCCATCTATCGTCGGATGTGGACGGTGCTCTCGGGCGAGGCGCCCGAGCCCCGCTACCAGCGCCTCAGCCGCGACGACCGCCAGGCGATCGTCGAAATCCTGCGAGACACGAAGCCTGGCCTGCCAGAGTATTTTGGCGGGAGTGTCGGCTAGCCGGCCAGATCCAGCTGGTTGGGACCGGCGACCAGCTCCACCTCGCGCTCGGTGCGCTCGCCGCCGTAGAGAACCACGGCGGTATAGGTGCCGGGCACCACACCTTCGAGACTGAAGCTGCCGTCAGCCTCCGCCATCACGAAGTACGGCGTGTCGAAGGCCAGGATGTCGGCAAACATCTCGGTGTGTGTGTTGCAGATGACCACATACTCGCCCGGCTCTTCCACCAGGAAGTCGTAGCGGCTGCCGTTGATCGTGGCCACGTTGATGAGCGACTCACCCGCCTCGTCCTTGACGTGGACGGTGTGCAGGTCGTCCTCGCTGTTGGTGAAGCGGACCGTCTGCCCCGCCTGCACCATGACGAAATCGGGAATAAAGAGACGGCCATACTGGTCGATGACCGGCATCTCCTCGGACACGGGCACATCGAGCTCGGCGTGCGGCTCGAGCGCGATGATGGAGCGCACCATCCCACGGGCCGGCAAGGCCATCCCGTCGATCCGCGCCGCGCCGGCATCCGCCGCGAGTGGGTCGGCAGGTGGAGCGGCCTCGACAGACGTCGGAACCTCGGACGGGGGGGCCTCGGACGGCGCGCCACCACCACAGGCCACGACGGCCGACAGGAGCAACGGCAGGAACGCATGAACGGCGCGGGCGGTGGACATCGACCGGCGATCGTACCAAAACCGCCCCGCCTCTGGCGACAACGAGCCTCCCGGCCGGCGCTATAATCGCCGCCTCGGATCCACGACAGCACCGTCTTCGTCAGGAGCACTGCATGCCCCGTACCGCTCGACGCGTCTCGACTCCGCTCTCCCACCGCGCCCCCCTGGCGCTCGCGCTCGTCGCAATGCTGGTCGCGCCGGCCAGCGCGCAAGAGCGGCCCGAGATCCGCACGAAGGCGGACTTCCTGCGGGCCATGGAGGAGCTGTCGAACTGGGGACGCTGGGGGTCCGACGATGAGCTGGGCGCCGCCAACTTCATCACCCCCGCGAAACGACGTGAGGCTGCCGCGCTGGTCACCGAGGGCATCAGCATCTCGCTGGCCCACGACGTCATCGAGGAAGACGCAGTGGACGGTGGCACCTATCTGGACCGGGAAGTGACGCGCGTGGGCGCGTCGGGCGCCGCTGACCGCTACCAGTACACCGGCACCTATCACGGCACCATCCACAGCCACCTCGACTCGGTGGCGTGTCATGTGATGTTCGAAGGCCAGGGTTACAACGGCTACACCCAGGCGTCGATCGAGGAAGCCGGACTGTGCCCCCAGGGGAGCATCCACGCCCTGCGCGACGGCATCGTGACCCGGGGCGTGCTGTTCGACGCCACGCTTCTCCCTGGCAAGGTCACCCCGGAGGGCTGGGTACCCCTCGGCACCGAGATCACCTGGGCCGACCTCGAAGAACTGGAGCGGATTCAAGGTGTCGAGGTCTCGGAGGGCGACGTCATCCTCCTCTACACAGGGCGCTGGAAACGTCGTGCGGCGCTCGGCGCCTGGCCCACGTCCGAGGGGGTCGCCGGGTTCCAGGCCGACGTCGCCTACTTCCTGAAGGAGCGGGGCGTGGCGTTCATCGGCCACGACATGTTCAACGATGTCTCGCCGCACGGCTTCCCACCCGACGTGGGCCTCCCGCTGCACCGGCTGGCGTTGGTGTCCCTGGGTGTGTCGATCTTCGACAACCTCGACTTCGAGCGGCTGGCGGAAGAGGCGAAACGGCTCGGACGCTACGAGTTCATGTTCACAGCCGCGCCACTGCGCATCCGCGGCGGCATGGGATCACCGCTGAACCCGATCGCCACGTTTTAGGGAGATCGCGGCAGCCGATCGCGCCATAATTGGCCATCCCATTTCCACGGAGCTCGTTCGGCGAGGAGGTGCTCGATGTCGTACCTGAAGCGGTTCGGTCCCATGGCGGTGCTTGCGCTGCTGGCGAGTGCGGTGGCGTGTAGCGGCGGCTCGGGCGCGGCTGAGGCCCCGGCCGAAGCGCAATCGGCCAACGCGGCGCCGGATATGAGTGGTCCGCAGGCGCCGCTGTTCGCGGTCGATCCGCTGTGGCCCAAGCCACTGCCGAACCACTGGCTGCTCGGCTCCACCATCGGGGTGGATGTGGACGCCCAAGACCACGTGTGGGTCGTGCATCGCGGCAACCTGGCCAACAACGAAACGCCGGTGCTGGCCGACCCGCCGTTTGCCGAGGAGTGCTGCCGGCCAGCGCCGCCAGTGCTCGAATACGACCCCGAGGGCAACCTCGTAGGCCACTGGGGCGGTCCGGGCGAGGGATACGACTGGCCAGAGTCGAACCACGGCATCACCGTGGACCACATGGACAACGTGTGGGTCGGCGGCAACGGCGGTGGCGACAGCCATGCGGTGAAGTTCAGCCGGAGCGGTCAGTTCCTGCTACAGGTGGGCGTGGCCGGACGCCCGGTCGACAGCCTCAGCACCGACAGCTACGGACGGATCGCCAAGATCGCGGTCGACCCCGAGGAGAACGAGATCTATTTCGCCGACGGCTATGGCAACCGCCGGGTGGCGGTGGTCGACGCCGACACCGGTGAGCTGAAACGGTTCTGGGGCGCCTACGGAAACGAGCCGGACGACGACTACGACGAGCGCTACGTCCCAGGCGGAGAGAACCTGCAGCAGTTCCTCAGCCCGGTGCACTGCGCCGAAGTCTCGGCCGACGGCCTGATCTACGTCTGTGACCGCGCCCACGACCGGATCCAGGTGTTCCAGAAGGACGGTACCTACGTGGACGAAATGCTGGTGATGCCCAACACCACGGGATCGGGCGCCGCCTGGGACCTCGACTTCTCGCATGACGCGGATCAGGCGTTCATGTATCTCGCTGACGGGGTAAACCAGCGGGTCCACATCATCGATCGCGAGAACCTGGAGCTGGTCACGAGCTTCGGCGACGGCGGCCGGCAGCCAGGCCAGTTCTTCGGCACCCACAGCATCGCCGTCGACTCTCAGGGCAACATCTACACGACGGAGACCTACGAGGGAAAGCGGGTCCAGAAGTTCACCTTCATGGGCATGGGACCGGTACCGAGCGAGTATCAAGGCGTGGTGTGGCCGGAGTGAGAGGCCAACCGTCGCGGCGTAGATTCATGAGGAACGCCGCACTGGCGAGCGGCGGGCTTGGCCTGGCGGGCGCTGGCGCGTGCGCCCAAGCTGGATCCGGTGGCAGCGCTAGCGCCGAGGCGAGCGCGGCAGTACCCGCTGACGCGCCGACCTTCGAGCTGTATCACGAGGAGTTCGGCGAGGGGCCGCCGGTGGTGTTCGCGCACGGCGCGGGCGGCACCCACATGAGCGAGTGGAAGCAGATCCCCACCTTCTCGCAGGAATTCCGGTGCATCACCTACTCGCAGCGCGGCTTCGGGCTCTCTCCCGATGTGCCGGAAGGCCCGGGGCGGGGCGCGTTCGTCGAGGACCGGCGGCTACCAGGACGACGACCTGGCGGCGCTGCGAGAATCGGCGCCCGACTTGGGACCACGTAGCGCCTTCTCGGCGCCCTACGCCGAGCGTGACCCGGAGGGGGCCTTTCTGTACCGGATGGTGTCGCGGAGTAACCAGCTTCTGGACCCGGAAGACACCGACCCGACCGACGCGCCGAACCCGGACATCGACCGGGTCATCGACGCGGGGGTCCGCACCCTGTTCGTGGTGGGCGAGCTCGATACGGTCGCGGCACCCTCGGTCATCAAGGCACTGCACGCGAAGATGCCCGGATCGGAGCTGGTCAGCTTCGATGACTCGGGCCACTCGCCCTACTAGGAGATCCCGGACCGGTTCAACGAGGCCGTGCTAATGTTCCTGCGAGGATGAACGACATGACGACATCAATCCTGGCCCGACCGCTTCTCGGCGCCGCGATCGTGCTCCTCGCCAGTGCTCCGGTCGCCATGGCGAACGAGGCGGATGAGGTGCCCGAGCACCCGACGTTCACCCGCGACGTACTGCCGATCCTGCAGCGGTCGTGTCAGAACTGTCACCGGCCGAACATGTTCACGCCTATGTCGCTGTTGACCTACCAGGAGGTTCGGCCCTGGGCTCGGTCGATCAAGCAGCGGGTGGAGGCCCGGGTGATGCCGCCGTGGTTCGCCGACCAGACCGTCGGCGTGTATCGGGACGACCCGTCGCTGAGCGAGACCGAGATCGCGACCGTGGCGCGCTGGGTCGACCAGGGCGCTCCCCAGGGAAACGCGGCCGACGCGCCGCCGCCGGTGGACTGGCCCCCGGTCGACGGCTGGATCCACGGCGAGGCACCGGACCTGGTACTCACCACCCCTCCGACGGAGGTGCCGCCGAACACGACGGAGACATTCCCCGAACCTGAAACGACGACCGGACTGTCCGAGGATCGCTATATCAAGTGGCTGCAGATACTGCCTGGCGAATCGGAGGTGGTGCACCACGCCTTGGTCTACTCGGTGCAGGGCGGCGACGACGTCGAGCTGAACGCTGATGGACGCCGGCCGATCCGCGAGCTGCTGGCCAACCGGGCTCGGGGCGACTTCGGGGGCGACTTCTTCGAGGATGGCTATGCCCGGTTGCTGCGAAAGGACGACCTGATCCGATTCCAGGTCCACTACCTGCCGGACGACGAACAGAGCTTCGTCGACCAGACCAGCGTCGGTATCAAGTTCTATCCGAAGGGCTACGTCCCCGACTATGTGGTGACGACGCGTCCCATCCAGAGCCGCGACTTCATCATCCCGCCCGGCGAGCCAAACGCGCGAAGCGACGCCTACTTCACCTTGCGGGAACCGGCCCGCATCATCAGCTTCCAGCCGCACATGCACTACCGTGGCAAGGCGATGACACTCGAGGCGATCCGACCCACCAACCCACAGCCGGAGCTGCTGAGCAGCATCGACCGCTTCGCCTGGGATTGGCAGCCGACCTACGTCTACGACACGCCGCACACCATGCCGGCCGGCACGCTCATGCACGTGACGGCATTTCACGACAACTCCGCCGGCAATCGCGTGAATCCCGATCCCACCGCCGCCGTCGGGTACGGTCAGCGGACCATCGACGAGATGAACATCGGCTGGATCGACTACTTCTACATTCCCGAGACCGAATACGAGGCATGGGCCGCCCGCTGACACCACGGCGTCGCCGCGGCCCGTCCTGGAGAGGGTTGCAGGCGGGCGCAATCCTGCTCGTGCTGACCGCTCCGGCAGCGGCGCAGCCTACCCAGCCCGTCTATGTCCAGTACGACGGCTATCTCGAGAACGACGACGGCTCGCTGACGCTCGCCTTCGGCTACCACAACCTGAACCAGGTCGAGGTAGCGATCGACGCGGGTGACGAGAACCGGTTCCTGGCCGGCGCGGCCGACCGCGGCCAGCCAACCACCTTCACCGCCGGGCGACGGCGCTTCGCGTGCGTGATGGTGGTGCCAGCCAACTTCGACGGCAATCTGCAATGGGAGGTGGTCTTCGCCGGCCACACGTCAACCACCACGGCCGCCGTGCTGAACCCGCTGTACGCGCTAGAAGAGGGCAGCGCCCGACTCGTGGTCGAAGGCCTGGAGCGTAACGGCGCGCCGCCCGGCGTCTGTCTCAATCGCTAGGGACTGGCGCCAGCCTCGGCCACGCCACGCGCGTCCACCAGAGCACAAGGCCCGTCACGGCGAGCACCGCCGGGGCCAAACCGAACAGCATCCACGCCAACCGGACGCCCACACCGCCGAAGTTACCAACGTGCAGCGGCGCCACCCACCGCATCATGAGGTCGCCTACGCTGGGTTGGGTCGCTGGTGTCGGCAGTCGGGCGCCCGTGTACTGGTTGAGGTAGACGGGTCGGAGAGCCGGCGCCCCGGTCGGGGTGGGTTGCTCGTCGGTGAACTGCACCTGGAACGCGCCGCTCGCATCGAACGGCGCGAGCACGCGTGCGATGTGTCCCCCGTCATGCACCCGAGCCGCGTCGATCACGGCCCGCCAGCCCTGGGTCAGTGATCGGCCTGGAGGCACGACCGACTGCGGGGAGGCGACAACGCTCAGAGGCGACAGTCGGTCGACGGTGGCTCGAAAGGTGGCCGGAAACGCGAAGTAGAGCCCCGTGACGGCCCACAGCATCGTGAACACGGCGGTCCAGATGCCCACGGCGCCGTGCAGTTCCCAGGTCGTCCGTTTCCAGGGCCGGCGCCAATCGACGATCGCGGCCCTCCACCAACCGGACCGACCGGGCCACCACACCACCACCCCGGTCAACACGAGCAGGACCACCGCGGTGGCGCCAATACCGTTCACCACCCGCCCGGTGTCACCAGCGAGAAGGTCGAAGTGCAGCCGCTGCAGCCAGGACACGAGGGGATGGTCAGGCAACGTGCCGAGGATCTCGGCGGTTACCGGGTCGATGAGCACCGCCTCGAACCGCTCCGCATCGACGACGTAGGCGAGATGGGTGGGCCGGTCGCTGGTCGGCGCATCCACGCCTGACACTCGCATACGCGGATAGGCGGCCTGGACCCGCTCGACCACGGTCGCCATGTCGGCGATGGGGCCATCGCGACTGGAGGTGAACAGCTCCGGATAGACCGCCCGCTGCATCTGGATGCGGAAGACCAGGGCGGCCCCGGTGACCGACACCACGACCACGTACAGGGCGACGAGGACGCCCACCCAGAGATGGAGTCGAAAAATCGCCCGGCGAAACCAGACCGAGCGCGGCCGGTCCAGGAAGCTCACGACGGCGACGCCTCAATCAGCCGCGGTCAGGGACCGTCGGTGGCCTCGAGCACCCTGGCACCGGTGAGAAGATTCGTCATCCCGTAGTTGCCCTCGTGGCAGGCGTACTCGAAGAGCGGCGCGTCGGTCCGCTTCATCGGGATGGCGGCGGTGAACGGCGCGACGAACGTCGTCGGGTCGTCCACCGTGAACTCATACATCAGCGTGTCGTCGTCCACGCGGGTGAAGCGCTCGACCAGCTGCAGGTTGGTGCCGGATCCATAGCTGGCGGCAATGGTGTAAAAGCTGCCGGTCTTGTCGGTGTAGCCGGTACTCTCGACCACCAGCGTCTCGCCTTCCCAGCGCCCACGTCCGTCGCCCATCCACTGCCGCATCTGGTCAGGGAGAGGCGGCCGTCCGTCGAGCGGGACGATCCGGGCCTCGTGGATCATCTCGCTGAAGATCACCACATGGTCCTCGGTCTGAAACAGCTGCACGTTGTTGTTGTAGGCGCTCGGCAGCATCGGCGGCCCAGAGTTGAACCCGAGCATGCACCGCTCCGAGAGTCCCAGATCCTCAGGCCCATGAGCCGGTGAGCCGATGAGCACGCGCGCTCGCACCGGTCGGAGCCCGTCGGCACGTTGCGCGTCGGCCCAGGCCTGCGCGTCGGCGGTGCGTTCGGGAATGCGCCCGTCGGGTGGATCCACGATGAGCGACGTGCGCCGGTCATCAGTCAGGTCGTCGCCCCAATCCCACCAGAAGTCATTGTAAGCCCGCTCTACGTCCCGCCGGGCGCCCCCGTCACGGCGGTCGGCATTGCGTCCCTCGATGGTCTGCTGCTCGAAGGCCGCGGCCTCCTCAGCCGTCAGCGTCGCCTTGCCCTCGAGCGCCTCCGGCCGTTCGAGCGGGGTGACGGTCCGGAAGTCCCAG
>CAJWMX010000024.1 GCA_913043805.1 uncultured Acidobacteriota bacterium
AATTCGAGCGCGCCCGCTAGCAGCGGCGGTCGGTTCAGAGGTCGAAGTCGTCGAGTCGAATCTGCTTGGACGCGTGGAGGCCGCGCGCCGAGACCCCGAGCACGCCGAGGAACCCTTCCGCGTCGGTATGGTCGAACTCACCGACCCCCTCCATCGACGCGTCGTCGGGAGAGTAGAGGATGTGATCGAACTCCGCCTTGGCGAAGTCGACGTGCCCTTTGTAGATGTCGAGGGTCAGTTCGCCTTCGATTCCATCGGAAAACGACCTGATCGCCCTGATGGCGGCCGCCGTGCTGGGATGGAACCAGGCCGCCTCGTAGATCTGTCGCCCCACGATGTTTGAGAGCGTCTTGTAGAGCTCGAGTGACCTCCGGTCGAGGATCAGCTGATAGATGTAGTCGTAGGCCACCTGCAGGAGCTGCATCCCCGGCTGCTCATAGACGCCCCTCGACTTGATCCCGACGTATCGGTTCTCGACGGCGTGAATCCCGATGCCCACCCCGTTGCGCCCGGCGAGCTGATTCAACCGACCGAAGAGCGGAACTAGTTCGAGAGGTTCACCGTCGACGCGGACCGGAATGCCGCCGCTGAAGCCCAGCACGACGCGGGTGGTCTCGTCGGGGGCGTCATGCGGATGCACGCCAAACTGGGGCGTGATGAAGCGTGGCCCGACGTCGAGTTGCTCGAGCTTTCCCGCCTCGTGGGTCAGGCCCAGGAGATTGGCGTCGGTGCTGTACGGCTTGTCCCGGGTGGCGCGGACCGAGATACCCTTCGACTCGCAGTAGTCGATCATCTCGGATCGACCCGGAAACTCGGTCAGGAAGGCCGGGTCGCGCCACGGGGCATAGACCCGAATGTTGGGGTCCAGCATGTTCGCGTAGAGCTGAAAACGGGTCTGGTCGTTGCCCCGACCGGTCGCGCCGTGTGACAGCACGTCGACATCGTGGTCCCGAAGCACCGGGAGCGCCTTGCGGGTGGTCACGGCGCGCGCGATGCCCGTCGTGTTCAGGTAACCACCTTCGTAGGCTCCCCCACAGATGACCAACAGCACCCCGGCTTCAGCCAGCGCCCGTCGCCCGTCGACGAGGGTGAAGGTCGCCGCCCCGGCCGCCCGCATCCGGGTCTCGATGTCGTCGATGTTCTCCTCGTCGGGTTGACCGAGATCGGCGGTGCAGCAATGCACCCGCACCCCGTGGTCGCTTGCCCAGCGAGTGAACGTCACGCTGTCGAGACCGCCCGACACCAGGGCCACGACGCCCTGCCCCTTCAACTCCTCGATACCGATCCTGTCCGCCATGTTCGTTCCTACGGAAGCGCCAACGCCAACAGCCGCGCCTCCCCGCCGGTGCCACCCGCGATCACCAGATACTGTGTGCCTTCGTGTTGGTAGGTCACCGGATTGCCGGCCGGGACCAGTGGCAGGTCCACCGAGCCAATGTGGTTGCCCGAGGCCTTGTCGTAGGCGCTGACGGTTCGCGAGCTCTGGTTGACGTCCTCGTAGCCCCGTCCCCCGTGGTTCATGATGAGGAGCGTCGGGGTTACCAGCGGTCCCGAGCTGATGCCACCACCGCCGCCCAGTGGACCCAGATTGAGGTGCGCCAGCGACTCGTGATTCCGAGGGCCGTCTCCGTGCGGGGTCTGCCAGTCGTGATCGCCGGTGTTCAGGTCGATCGCCGTGACCCGCTTGTAGGGCGGCTTGAAGAGCGGCAGTCCGGCGGGGCCGGTCAGCCCGGTGCCCCACGGATCGGTGAAGTAGCCGATCGTGGCCGGTGGGTCGTACTTGATCAGGTCCACCAGGATCAGCGTGCTGGACGACGAGACGAAGAGCTGGCCGGTTTCGAGGTCGACGGCCGAACCCTGCCAGTTGGCGCCGCCGCCGGCGCCCGGCACCTGGATGAAGGGCAGGCCGGTCCCGCGCAGCACCGGAGGCGAGAAGATCGGGCCAAATCGGGCCCGGCTTTCGATGATCTCGAGCGCCTCGGCGCGGATCTCCGGCGTGAAGTCGATCACGTCGTCGATGCTCATGCCCTGCCGGTCGAACGGCGCCGGCTTTGTCGGGAACGGCTGCGTGGGTGAATACCACTCGCCAGGCACGTCGCCCTGCGGCACCGGTCGTTCCTCGATCGGCCACACCGGCTCACCGGTGACCCGGTCGAAGACATAGGTGAACGCCTGCTTGCTGACCTGGGCGATCGCCTTGATGTCGCGGCCGTCGACGTTGAGGTCCAGCAGGTTGGGGCCGGTGGGGAAGTCCCAGTCCCAGAGACCGTGGTGAATCGCCTGGAAGTGCCAGGCGCGCTGCCCGGTCTCGATGTCGACGGCGACGATGCTCTCGGCGAACAGGTTGTCGCCGGGGCGCATCCCGCCATACCAGTCGTTCGAGGGGGTCCCGGTCGGCAGATAGACCAGGCCGAGCTCTTCGTCCACGGCCATGTAGGACCAGACGTTGCTGTGCCCGCTGTAGCGCCACGACTCGTTCCCCCAGCTGTCGACCCCGAAGTCATCTCCTTGGGGAATCGTCCGGAAGATCCACTTCATCGCGCCGGTGTGGGCGTCGTAGGCCCTGACGTGCCCGGGTGGCGCCTCGCGGAGCCGAATGTTGGTGTCCTGGACGATGCTGCCGACGATGATGGTGTCGCTAGCCACCGCCACCGGTGACGAGTAGGTCATCCGGGTGGTGTCGACCTCACGCTCGTATCCCTGCGTCAGGTCGACGTAGCCGTTCTCCCCGAAGTCCGGGTCGACCGCGCCGGTCCTCGCGTCGAGCGCCACCAGTTTGAGGTCGTGGTTCGCAAAGAAGATGCGGGTGTCGTCACTTTCATCGTCGGCCCAGTAGGTCAGCCCTCGATGCCGCCAGCCCATGTTGGGCGGGCGCTCCATGTAGTCGTAGATGCGCGGGTCGTAGGACCAGACCAGTTCGCCGGTTCCGGCGTCCACCGCGGCGGCTTGTCCGAGCGCGGTGCTGACATAGACCAACCCGTTCGCCATGAGTGGCGACGACATGAACGCGCTGGGGCGGATGTTTTCCCGTTCGGCGACGACCGCCTGCGACAGCGAGTCCCAGCTCCAGGCCAGTTCCAGATCGGTGAAGTTCTCCGCCGTGATCTGGTCGAGCGGGGAGTACTTGGAGTTGGCGGGATCGCGCCCGAAGGCGTGCCATTCCCCGTCGGGGACCTGGGCGGCTCCGGTCGTCGGTGAACCCAACGCGAAGGCCATCCCGCAGAGCCAGACACGAAACACCGGTCGAATGCCGAGATGCATCAGCTACTCCTAGGCCAAGGCCTGAAGAGTGCTGATTATAGTGCCGCGACCTGAGTAGGCTCGGCGGGCCAGCGTTCCTACTCCACGCCGAACGCGAAGAGGAGGTTCCCCGGCATGAAGCCGAAGGCGCCGTAGCCGGACACGACGTAGACCATCCCATTGGCGACGGTCGGTCCGGCGCCGTTGATCGCGCCGCCCCGTCCCTCGACACCGTTCACCGTCGTGAACTCCCGTCCGGTGTCGAAGTCCCAGATCACCTCGCCGGTGTCGACGGCGTGTGCCCGGAGGTGTCCGTCGAGGCTCCCGGCGAGCGCGACGCCCGGGATCAGCGTCATCGCGGCCGGCTGCGCCGTGTGGCAGCCTTTTCGGCCACCACACGTGTCCTGCACCGGTGGGGCATGCCAGACGACCTCACCGTCGTCGACGTTGAGCGCCGTGACGCCCCCAGCTTCGCCGGGCGGCGCTTCGATGGCGTCGGACAGAGACACGAACACGTTGGTCCCGTCGGAGGCGAAGCCCCATTCGATGCCGCCGAGGATCCCGCCCTCGGAGACTCGAGTCTCCCAGACGATCTCTCCAGTTTCGGGGCGCATCCCGTACATCACGCCGGATTTCTGGCCGGCCAGCAACAGGTCCTCGCCATCGCGCGTGATGAGAATGGGAGCACTGCCGTAGTCCACGTCGGGACCGTTCGCCTCGGGGCAGTTCGCTCGCATGATCGGGTTGTCGCCGCTGGGTAGTCCGGGAATCAGCCCGCTGACGCAGGCGACCATAAACGCGTCACCCTCGGTCGTCTGGTTGATCCACTGAATCTCCCCGGTGTCCATGGACATCGCGATGACGGCGTCGCTCTCGGGGGCGGCCGGGTCCGAGTAGGCGTCCCCGGTCGCCACGTAGAGCAGGTTGCGGTCCGGGTCCAGGGTCGGCGCCGACCAGAGGCCGGCGCCGGACGGACCATAGTTCTGGGCGCCGGCCGCGTTGATCCGGGTCGGCTGCGGCTCCTCCTGTATGACGAAGGTCTTCCAGATCTGCTCGCCGGTCGCCGCGTCGAGCGCGACGACGCTGCCCCGGAACGTGCAGCACTCGTAGCGGGGGTCGGCGGCCGAGACCTCTTCGAGCGACGAGACCGGCACGTAGAGGCGGCCGTCGTGCAGGGTCGGCGAACCGGTGAGCAGCGATGCCGGGTGGTCCTCGACGGTGGTCGACCACTGGAGGTCCCCGGTCTCGACGTCAATGGCGTGGGCGGTCGCCAGCGCGTCTCCGAAGTAGGCGGTGTAGCCCCCGCCCGCCGTTGGACCGACGGAGATGGCGGTGCGGACCGAGGCGGGCGCCTCGTGCACCCAGTGGACGCATCCGGTGGCGGCGTCGAGTGAGTAGACGAGTCCGCTACGGGTGCCGACCAGCGTCCGGTCGCCGACGATCGCCGCGGCTGATCCCGAATCGGTGACCCCCGGGAAGGCGAAGACCCACTTCAGCTCGAGTCGTTCCACGTCATCGGCCGTGAGCCCAGGCTCCGGCTGATAGCGGCTGTTCGATAGATCGACGCCCCATCCGTTCCAGGCCGTGCCGGACAGGTCGATGGCGGGCGCGGCGTCGGCCGAGCAGAATGCGCTCTCGGGGAGGGCGGCGAGCGGCGAGTCGAGGCTCCCGCTCGGCTCCTCGGCGAGGAACTCGGCGACGGCCCGGCGCTCACCGGCGGTCAGCGCGGCGCCGAACTGCCGCATGGCTCCCGAGGTGAGCGCCTGCTGGATCTGCTGGGCCGAGCGCTCGCGCAGCGCGTCGCGGGTTGGCATGCGGGGCAACGAGTCGTCGTGGCACCGCGCGCAGCTCGCGGCATACACGGCGGCGCCCTCGGCCGTCGGTTGCGCCAGCGCCACACTGGCCGAGGCGAGGCCGGTCACGAGCAACGTCACGATGAATCGATGTAGCACGATGGTGTCCTCTCGAACGGTTGCCAGTCGACGGCCCCGGCCCAATCGGTATCTCGACGCAGTATCGCAGATACGGCCCGGTCGCCTCGCAATAATCAGCGCCTCGGCGTTTTCCATGAAGAAGCTCCTGCTCGCGTTCCTGGCGCTGGCCCTGGCCGCGGTGGCCGCCGGCTCGGTCTACTTCTTCGGGCTGCCCGCCCGGGTGGCCGCGGATCTATCCTCGTTCCTCACCGAACGTACCGGCCGACAGGTCGAGATCGCCGGCCTCGGTTGGTCGTTCACGCCGGCATTGCATCTGGAGGGCGAGGGCATCGTGGTGGGCAACGACCGGCCCGGCGTGCCCCCCCCCTGGTGGAGCTCGGCGCCTTCAGTCTCGATGCGAGCTTCCGCGACCTCCGGGCGTCGCCCCGTCGCATCTCCTCCATCCGGCTCGAAGAGCTCCGGGTACACATCGCTCGCGGAGGACCGGACGCTGAAGGACAAGAGGAGCCGACGTCGGCGGTGGTTGCTCCATCCACCGAGCCGCCGTCGACCGGGACGCCCATGGTGATCGACGAGCTTGTCGCCGACCGGGTCACGCTCGAGATCGGTTCGTCGAGTCCGGCCAACGCTCCTCGAGTGTTCGACATCCACCGGCTCACGCTGGATTCGCTGGCGCTCGACCGCGAGGTCGGGTTTGCCGCCGCGTTGACGAACCCGAAGCCGATTGGCGAGGTTGAGACCCGCGGGCGTTTCGGCCCGTGGAATCGAGGTCGGGTCGCTGACACGCCGATCTCGGGCGTCTACCAGTTCACCCAGGCGGATCTGGGCGAGTTCAACGGCATTGCCGGACTGCTCGATTCGACTGGCAGTTTCGGCGGGACCTTCGGCCAGATCGAGGCCGAGGGCGAGGCGGCCATTCCGGACTTCCAGGTCACGGCGGGAGAAGTGGTTCCGCTCGACGTGACGTTCGAGGTCGGGGTCGGCGACGATGGCGGCGATGTCCAGCTCCGTTCGGTGTTGACCCGCTTTCTCGATTCGGTGCTCGACACCACCGGCGAGGTCGTCAGGGTCGACGAGGTGGATGGTCGCCGCGTGATCGTCGACGTCACCACCGACGACGCCCGGATCGAGGATCTGGTGCGGTTCACGCTGAAAGGGGACACGCCTCCGCTGACCGGACGGATTGATCTGACGACGCGGCTGGAGATTCCACCCGGAGACGATCGTCCGGTGATCGAGAAGATGCTGCTCGATGGAGAGTTCGTCATCGACGAGGCGCGTTTCTCGAACCTCGACGTGCAGAAGACGCTGAGCCAGATCAGCCGGATCGGCGGCGGGGCCCCGGCCAGCGGCGGAGAGGCGGGGACCAGCGTGGTCTCGAACCTGGCGGGCGTGTTCGCGATGTCCGAGGCGCGGCTCGAGTTTCCCCGAATCAGCTTCTCGATTCCGGGGGATGGCCGTGCGACTCGGTGGCACCTACGGGCTGCGGGACGGCGCGCTCGACCTCGGTGGTGAGCTGCACCTGGACCGTGCGGCGTCGCAGCTGGTGCCCACCGAGCGCCTGCCGGAGCTGGTTGCGCCGTGGGTGCGCCTGTTGGATCCGCTGTTTCAGCGAGGAGAGGAATCCGCCGGCACCGTGGTGCCGATCACGATCTCGGGCACCCGGAGCAGCCCGAGGTTCAGGGTCGAGGTGGCCGAGCTCAAGCCGGACTGCTACGCAGTTCCAGGCGTGTGGGGTGGAACTGCCGAGGGCCCTGTGACCGACGACGCAACGCCGGCAGGCGGGATGCCCCGCCCGAAACCCTATTTCGCGGACAGGCGCCAGAGCGACGAGCGGGTGCGGATGATGAGGCTGCCACGTAGGATGGCCGGGCTCGACATCGCCACCTCGCCCAGTGAATTGGTTCCCACCAGGTCGAAGTTGTTCTCCGGATCCAGCACGTAGGTATCGCCGTCCTCGCTCAGCACGAAGATCTTCCCGTTGTAGGCCCACGGTGAGGCGGTGAAGCCTCCGGTACCTCGCGCGACGCGACGCCGTACTTCCTGGCTCAGCACCTGTCGTTCGGTGAAATACATCTCTTCGCCCGTGTTGGCGTCGTGCACGGTGAAGAAGCCCTGGTCAAGCAGGGTGAAGTAGTAGTCCCCGTAGACCAGCGGCGTCGGATGGTACGGACCCGCCTGGTTCTGGTACCAGACGATGTGATCGTTGCTGGTCTGGCCGTCGGCGAGGGTGATGTCGCCCGACGCGCCGGGGCGGATGGCGAAGACCGGCCGGACCTGGTCACCGACGTACCCCGATGTGACATACAGCAGACCGTTGGCGCTGAACGGTTGTGGAATCGAGATGGTGTTCAGACCGGTGAAGTGCCACAGCAGGTTGCCGTCGAGGTCGTACGCGCGGACGCGGTCGCTGCCCGCGGTGATGAGCTCCGTTCGGCCGTCGTGTTCCCAGACGAACGGCGTCGACCAGTTGGTGCCCTCGTCGCGGTCGGCGCGCCACTGCTCCTCGCCTGTCGCGGTATCGAGCGAGACCACATACGACTGGTTGTCATTGTCGTTGACGATGAACAACTGGTCGCCGTGGAGCGCGGGCGAGGCGGCCGGGCCCCAACCCAGTCGCGTGTCAGCCGCTTCGAAGGTTCGTTCCCACAGCAGCTCACCGTCCAGGCTGAGGGCGTACACGCCGACGTTGCCGAAGTAAGCGTACAGCCGCTCACCATCGGTGACCGGTGTAGCCGACGCGTAGGTGTTCTTGAGGTGTCGGTCGAAGTCGGGCGGTCCGGCGTGGACTTCCGTGCTCCACAGCTGCCGGCCCGTATCGAAGTCGAAGGCCTGGACCAGCCAGTGATGGTCCTCCTCCTCCCGTTCCATCAGGTCGCCAGGCCCGGGTGCTTCGAATCGTGGGTCGTTGTTAGTCTCGGGCGAGCCGAACGGGAAGTACAGACCCATTCGTGGCTCCGCCAGCTCACCGTCGTTGACGACCGTGGTCAGGAAGATGCGGTCGCCCCACACCACCGGCGACGACCAGCCGAGCCCGTCCACGGCGGCCTGCCAGACGACGTTGTCGGTGTCGCTCCAGGACACGGGCAGGCGGGCGTCGTCGCCCGCGACAGGGACGGCGTCGCTGCCTCGGAACGCCGGCCAGTTCTCGCCCTCCTGGGCGGCGGCCGACGACGGGAGCGCCAGGGCGAGTGCGCTGGCGAGGATCAGGGCGGTCGAAAGACGCAGTGAGAGTCGAGTCATACCATACGCTATGATACGAGACTTGCCGGCGTTGGGGCGATCTTCCTCGTCAGCCTCGCGATTACGGCCCAGATGGCCCTCGATCGGGCCCGAAGCGAGCGCGATGTGTTCGATGCGGCGTATTCGGCGGCCGAACGCCGGACGGTCGACCTCCGCGAGGGGTTGACCCGGCTCCAGCGGGCGCTGACCGATGCGACCGGTCTGGCTCCCGAGTACTCGCTCTAGGGCGAGGCTCGCTTCTCCCAGCGCCTCTGGGTACACTTGGCCGCAATGCGCAGACGAGCGTCCGTCCGGGGCGCCGTGTTCTTGCTGCTGGCCCTCGTCCTTTCTGCCACCCTCGTCGCGGCCCAATCGACTGGCGGCGGAGCTACCTACAGTCCCGATGCTCATCGGTGCATGGCGCAGGCCATGTACTTCGAAGCGGGCATCGAGCAACGGGAGGGCATGCTCGCCGTGGGCTGGGTCGTACTGAATCGGATGGCGCATCCCGGTTTTCCCTCTGGGGTCTGCCAGGTGATCCGGCAGGGTGGCGAGAGACGCGGCTGTCAGTTCAGCTACTGGTGCGACGGCAAGTCGGACACGCCGTACAACGGCCGCGTCTGGCGGCAAGCGAGTCGGGCCGCCCGCGACCTGCTGACCGGCCTCACCGCGGATCCCACCGGGGGAGCGCTGTTCTTCCATGCCGTCTCCCTGCGCCGGGTGCCCTGGCGCGTCGAACGGGAGAAGACCACCCAGATCGGCCGACACATCTACTATCGCTAGTCGAGCAAGGAGCGAGTCATGACCCGCAAGGCAGTTCTCGTCATCGCCACGTGCAGCGTGATCGTCGGTTTCCTCGGGTGCGGGACGTCAGTCGACAGCCAGGAGCCGCGGCGCCCCCGAAACGTCGAAGAGTTCGACGCCATGTTCCAGGAGCTGAACAACTGGGGCCGTTGGGGAGCGGACGATCAGCTCGGGACGATGAACTTGGTCACGCCGGAGAAGACCCGGGAAGCCGCCGCCCTGGTGGAAAGTGGACGAACGGTCTCTCTGTCGCACAACCCGATGAAGGACGAGTTCGTCGACAATCCCGACGCCGCGTTCAACCACACGATGGGGCGCACCTTTCGGAGCGACACCTTCGAGTTCACCTATCACGGGTATGGCGTGAGCCACATCGACTCGTTGTGTCATTTCCTCTGGAACGACCGGATGTACAACGACATCGATCCGTCCGAGAGCAGTCCCGAGGGCTGCGGCAAGCTGGGCATCGAAAACCTCAAGCAGGGCATCATCACCAGGGGCATCCTCCTCGACCTTCCGAGGTTGAAGGGCGTCGATTATCTCGAGCCCCAGACCCCCATCTACATCGAGGACATCGAGGCGTGGGAAGAGATGGCCGGGGTGCAGGTATCGCCCGGGGACGCCATCTTCGTCCGGACAGGACGGTGGGCGCTTCGGGCCGAGCAGGGGCCGTTCCAGGTCTCGGGCAACAGCGCCGGGCTCCATGCGTCGGTCCTCCCCTGGATCAAGGAGCGGGGAGTGGCGCTGGTGGGTAGCGACGTTGCCACCGATGTGATGCCGTCGATGGTCGAGGGGGTCGGTCAGCCGGTGCACACCATGCTGATTGCCGGCTTTGGGACCAACATCTTCGACAACATGGACCTGGAGGCGTTGGCTGAGGCGGCGGCCGAAGAAGGCCGGTGGGAGTTCATGCTGACGGCAGGACCGATTCCAGTCGACGGCGGCACCGGATCACCCCTCAATCCGATTGCGGTCTTCTAGGAATGAAGCGGTACAGAACGATCGACGAGTACATCGCCGGCGCGGATCGCTGGCGGGACGAGCTGGTCCGCCTGCGGGAGATCCTGAACGGAACCGTGCTCGAGGAGACCGTCAAGTGGGGCGCCCCGGCCTACCCCCACGACGGCAAAAAGGTCGTCGGCATCGGCGCTTTCAAGGAGTGGGTGGCGCTGTGGTTCCACCAGGGGGCTCTGCTCGAGGATTCAGACGGGGTCCTCATCAACGCCCAGGAAGGCACCACGAAGGCGCTTCGCCAGTGGCGGTTCACCAGCAAGCGCGAGATCAAGGCGGGCCGCATCAAGGCCTACGTCAAGGAGGCGGTGGCGCTGCAGGAGGCGGGTCAGGTCATCAAGCCCGTGCGCCGCAAGCCGCTCGTCTTGCCGGCCGAGCTTGTCGGGGCGCTGAAGAAGAGCAAGAAAGCGACGGCCGGGTTCGAGGGGCTGTCCCTCTCAAAATAGCGTGAGTATGCCGATCATGTGGCCGGGGCGAAGCGGGCCGAAACCCGGGCGAAGCGTCTCGAGAAGGTCTTGCCGATGATCGCGGACGGGGTCGGCCTCAACGACCGCTATCGCTAGCCGTGGGCGGTGAACCTCTTGTGCGCCCAGGCCGGGCTTCTTCGCGGCTATGCGCCGAGGTTGCCGAGCGCGGCCATGATGCGGTTCAGCACCGCCGTGGCGCTCGGGTGGGACACCTCGAGCTACAGGACCGATTCACGAAGGTCAGACAACAGGGAGTGGTGGTGGGTGGCGTCGTCCGGTCGATCGAGCCTGGTCTCGACCGCGGCCGCCAGGCGATCGAGACGGGCTCGCACGTCCGCTTCTTCTTCTTCTTTCAGCCGGTCGAGCTCCGCGTGGAGTTCGGCCAGCGATCGGCGCAGTCCCTCATCCGACATGCTCGTTCCTCCCTCGTCTGCCCTGGCCCGATGCCGCGCCAGGCCTGGTTGCCCGGCGCTACGAGCCCCGTAGATCGAACAGCGGTTCGCCAGCGGTCATCTGGGCCCGATGCGCCTCGACCGCGGCGAGCATCTCTTCCAGCACCTCCGGCCGTTCGGCCGCGATGTCATACCGCTCTCCCACGTCCACGCTGAGATCGAATAGCAGCGGCGGATCGTGATCCGTCCGCTCTGGAGGAAGCCCGTAGCGGCCCTGGGTGACGAAGTGCACCTTGAACTGGCCCTGCCGGAAGGCAAATAGCTCGCCCATCCGGTAGTAAGCCATGGTCCGTCGTGGTCCTGCCACGTCGGGCGAATCGAAGAGCACCGGGCTCAGGTCGACCCCATCGATCGGCCGGTCGGTGGGCACCTCGCCTCCGGCCAGCCCGATGGCGGTCGTGAACAGGTCCATGCCTGAACCGATGGCGTTGGTCACGCCGGGTTCGATCCGTCCGGGCCACCGGAAGATGCCGGGCACTCGCATGCCACCCTCGAAGGTGGTCCCTTTGCCGTGCCGGAGCGGGCCGGACGATCCGCCGTGCGTATCGAAGCTGGTCCAGGGACCGTTGTCGCTGGTGAAGACCACCAGCGTGTTCTCGCTCAGGCCAAGTCGGTCGAGGGTGTCCAGCACCATCCCCACCGCGTCGTCGATTTCCTCGATCACGTCGCCGTAGATACCGCCCGCGCTGTGTCCCTCGAAGGCGGCGGAGCGGAAGAGCGGCATGTGCGGCATGGTGTGGGGCAGATAGAGGAAGAACGGCTGGCCCTGGTGCCGTTCGATGAAGGCGGCCGCCTCCTCGCCGTAGCGACGGGTCACGGTCCGCTGCTCGGCCGGGCGCTCGAGCTCCTCTTCGTCCCGCATCAGAGGCACCTGCCAGTACGCCACCTCCGGGTTGAAGTAGGCGGTCCGGTTTGCCATGCCCTCCGGAAGGTTCCAGTCCATATCGTTCGAGTAGGGGATCCCGAACCATGTTTCGAAGCCGTGACGGGTGGGAAGGTATTCCGGTAGGTGGCCCAGGTGCCACTTGCCGATGATCCCGGTGGCGTAGCCAGCGTCGCGGAGCGCCTCGGCCAGCGTCACCTCTCCAGCCGGGAGCCCGGCGTGCGAGTCCGGGAAGAACACCCCCTGCTGGCGTCCGAACATGCCGCTCCGCAGGTGGATCCGCCCGGTCAGCAGCGCGGCCCGACTTGGCGAACAGACCGGCGCTTGTGAGTAGAAGCTCGTCCACCGCTGTCCCTCCGTCGCCATCCGGTCCAGGTGCGGGGTGCGGATGTTCGGATGACCGTACACGCCGAGGTCGCCGTAGCCCAGATCGTCGGCGGTGATGATGACGATGTTCGGCGGTCCCGGGGCTGCCGGCTCCGAGGCGGGTGGGGGAGCGCCGCAGGCGGCGAGGGCTACAGCCAGCGCGATGAGACAGAAGCTGCTCCGCATCCCCGAGATAGTGCCACACCAGGGCACGAAGATTTTGATGCGCCAGACCGTATATGGAGCGGTAGGAGGACTGGATGTGACTGACCAACTGGATCTTCGACATCTATCAACACAGCAAGATCGATGAGGCGCGGAAAGAGGCGATGGAGGCGCGGCTCGAAGCGGCGCGCATCAACCAGGGCGGCTCAGTCGACGCGCAGCGGCTGGAGCGGGCGATGGGAGAGCTGGCGCTCGCGACCAAGACACTGCAGCGGCTGATGGTGGAGAAGGGGGCTGCACGCACGACGAGCTCAGGAACACGCTCCTGAAGGTGGACGGCAAGGACGGCGCCCACGACGGAAGGTCGCCGATATAGCGAGGTTTAGGGGGTGCCGCGGCCGACCGCCTCGCTCGCCGCTGTAGCGCAGTCGCGGCCCCCGCGACCGAGTCCATACTCGTCGAAGGTGAAGAGCATGGCCGTGGCGTAGCCTTCGGCGGCCGGCGGCTGGCAATACGTCATTTTCCAGAACAGCGAGCCGTGTGCACGGACGATGGCATCCAGGCGAAGGTTAGCTCCTCGCCCGCCCACTCCAGCGTGACCTCGGTCGGACCGATGCCGAGGCCGAAGACCGTGGACCGGTTGACGGGCTCCAGCCGTCCTTCCGCCGCCAGGGCGAACGCGGTGCCGATGGTCGGCCGGCCATCGTCAGCTCTCTCTGCGGCGTGAAGATCCGGACTCGAGCCTCGGTGGTCGGGTCCTCGGGGGGCAGCACGAACGTGGTCTCGGGAAAGGCCATCTCCGCGGCCACCTGCTGCATGAGGCGGGGCGACACGGCCTCGGCCTGGGGAAAGACGGTCAGCGGGTTGCCGGCAAGCGCGCGGCGGGTGAAGACATCAACATGAAGGTAGCGAAGAGAAGGC
>CAJWMX010000025.1 GCA_913043805.1 uncultured Acidobacteriota bacterium
CTTCGCGGCCGGCTTCCGGGTTCGGCCCTTGGCGCCAGTGCGACGTGCGGCGGTGGCCTTCTTCGTGGCGGCCCGCTTCGAACTCGTCTTCCGAGGGCTGGGGGAAGCCTTCTTTCGTGTGGTTCCTCTTTTTGCCATGTTTCTTTCTCGCCCGTCGGCGCGCTCGCTACGGCTCGGCGACGAGCTCGGAGACGTCCGCCAGCCGGAGCACCAGCTGTTCCAGACGTTTCATCAGGGCCAGGCGACGCCGACGGAGGTAGGGGTCGGGCGCCATCACCAGCACGTCGGTGAAGAACCGGTCGACGGCCGGTCCGAAACGTGCCGCCTCGGCGAACGCCTCGCGATAGGCGTCACCGCTGTCAACCGCCGCCGCAATCTTCGGCCCGCGACGGGCCAGCTCGCGATCGAGCCGTTTTTCGGCGGGCTCCAGCGGCTCGTCGGACACCGCCACGGCGCCGCGTTCGATATCACCGAACTCCCCCTCGGACAGCTCGCGGGCGATGTTACGGACCCGCTTGAAGACGGTGGCCAGCTGCTGGAAGTCCGCCGACCCGGTGAACTCGGGCAGCACTTCCAGCTTACGCCTCGCGTCCAGGGGCCGCAGCTGTGACACGTCTGGGTAGTGGGTCACGGCGCGCACGTTCCGGACGTCATACCCACGCTGCTCGAGCACATACCGGAGCCGCTCGCGCAGAAAGTCGGCCAGACGTCTGGCGTTTGCCTCGGGCGCCTCGCCGTCGTGCTCGCCACGGGCCATGTCCACCAACGCGCCCACATCGGGCCGGACCATCGCCCCGGTCAGCTCCGGCAGATCGACAAGGATGCGGAACACACCGTGAGCCTGGCGCCGCAACGCGAATGGATCCCGTGATCCAGTCGGCTTCTCGCCACTGAGGAACAGGCCCACCAACGTGTCCAGCTTGTCAGCCAGCGCGACCGCGGCCCAGCACACACCGGAGGCACCGAGGTCTCGCGGGCTCGGCGGAGCATCGGCCGCCACGCCGATCGGGAGATAGTGATGGTAGATGGCCCGCCAGACCGTCTCCGGCTCGCCATCCTCGCGGGCGTAGATGCCGCCCATCTGCCCCTGGAGCTCCGGGAACTCGCCCACCATGTCGGTGGTCAGGTCGGCCTTGGCCAGTAGCGCCGCCCGCGCGGCGTCGGGGGCGACAGCACCTGCATCGAGCGCATCGCTGGCGACCCGGGCCGCCAGGCGCTCGATACGGCGCGCCTTGGCCAGGTAGCTTCCCAGCTTGGCGTGGAACCGCAACGTATCGAGACGCTCGAGACGAGACCCCAGCTCGGCTCCGCGATCAGCCTCCCAGAAGAACCGCGCGTCGCGCAGTCTCGCGATCAGCACCCGCTCGGAGTTATGGGCGATGGCCCGGACGTTGTCTCGAGGAGTATTGGTCACGGCCAGGAAGTATTCAGTGAGCCGTCCCCGCCTGGTGACCACCGGAAAGTAGTGCTGGTGGTGGATCATCGTGGTCTTCAGCACTTCATCCGGGAGTTCCAGGAACTCACGCGGGAAGTGGCCGGTCACGACCGACGGATACTCCACGAGATCCGGCACCTCGTCGAGCAACGACGACTCGCCGCCCGCGCCCCCCACAACGCCGCCGGCCCGCGCCGCCTGCGTGGTCAGTTTCTTGTCGATTCGGGCGCGACGCTCCTCGCGCGCCAACAGCACATAGTTGCGTTTGAGGGCGCGGCGGTACTCGGCGAACGACCCGACCTTCTGCCGCCCACCGGGCTTGCCGTCGCGAGCAAAGAAGCGATGACCGTAGGTATAGGCCCCGGCCCGGATCGGCGCCACTCCGCGCGCGACCGCTCCCGGGCTCCGCTCGATCACGAAGGGGACGACTCGCCCGCCGAACAGGAACACCAGCCATCGGATCGGTCGCCCGAACAGCAGCTCGCCACGGCCGTCCTCCAGCCGGGCGTCCCAGTTCATCTGCTTCCGAAATTCGAGGCTGCGAAGCGTCGCAGCCAGGACGTCGCCGAGTACGGCTCGGGCCGCCGCGCCACGCTGCCGATTGCAATGGGCCAGGTAGACGCCCTTCGGGGTCTCCACCTGAATCAGCCGGTTCACCGCAACGCCATGCTTGCGTGCGAAGCCTTCGGCCGCGCGGGTCGGTGCCCCGTCGGCGTCGAAGGCGGCCGCCAGCGCGGGACCGGTCTGGGTCTCCTCCAGATCCGTCTGCCGCTCGGCCAGCTTGGCCACGCGCACGACCAGCCGACGCGGCGTCCCGAAGGTCTCCGGCTCGGTTCCGCACTCCAGCCGGACGTCGTCGAGCGCCGCCCGCAACCTGACGCCGAGTTGGGTCGTCAGCGAGGGAAGCCAGCTCGCCGGAATCTCCTCACACCCGATCTCGATCAACAACTCTCGATTCATGGTGACGTTCCGCTCAGGCTTCGGCCGGCTGCTCGTCGGCGGCCCCGACGTGGGCATGGGCGATGGCGACGGCCAGCTCGCGCACCCGCAAGATGTAGGCGGCCCGTTCGGTCACCCCGATGCCGCCGCTTGCATCCAGGATGTTGAAGGTGTGCGAACACTTGAGGCAAGCATCGAGGGCCGGCAGCACAAGCCCCGACCGCAAGAGCGTCTGGGTCATCTGCTCGTACCGGTCGAACAGGTCACGGTGGAAGGTGGCGAACTCGCGCTCGGGCATGTCCACCATCCCGAAGGCGTACTTGGTCTGCTCGACTTCTTCCTGGTGACGGACGTCACGATAGGGCACCCCGGGCGCCCACTCGAGGTCATAGACATCGTCCACGCCCTGGAGGTGCATCGCGATCCGCTCGAGGCCATAGGTCAGCTCGACCGAGATCGGCGCCAGGTCGATGCCACCCGCCTGCTGGAAGTAGGTGAACTGGGTAATCTCCATCCCGTCGAGCAGGACCTGCCAGCCGATGCCCCAGGCGCCCAGGGTCGGCGATTCCCAGTTGTCCTCCTCGAAGCGCACATCGTGTCTGGCCGGGTCGATGCCACAGGCGCGCAGGCTTTCCAGATACAGCGACTGTGCCGCATCGGGTGACGGCTTGAGGATCACCTGGAACTGGTGGTGCTTGAACAGACGGTTCGGGTTCTCGCCGAAACGGCCATCCGCGGGTCGGCGTGACGGCTGCACGTAGGCGACGTTCCAGTGCCGCGGGCCCAGCACGCGCAGAAACGTCTCCGGATGCATCGTGCCTGCACCGACCTCGGTATCGAACGGTTGCTGGATGAGGCAGCCCCGCGACGCCCAGAACGTGGATAACGAGGCGATCAGATCCTGTAGGGTCATCGGCGCCTGACTCCTGTCTCCGTCATCAACTTCCTCTTCCCATCGCTCGAAGCACCCTCACCGAGCGAAGCTCCTTCTCGAGGTGGACCGCCAGCAGACGCCGATGCGCCTGTTCCAGCTCTCGCCCGGCGCGCTCTGACAGGCCGATGTCAGCCAGCCGATCGGGCGGAGTACCCGCGGCCCCGCGTAGAAACCCGACGGCATCACCCGACAGCAGCACGCCCTGGTCGCCGGCACACCGGCGGCAGACAAAGCCGTCACCTCCCGGGTCGAGCCGTCCGCCGACGCCAAGATCGCCGCCGCAGGCGCCGCACGCCGCGAGTGACGGGTAGACCCCTTGCAGCCGGAGCACCCAGTACTCGAAGTATCGGGCCAACGGCTCGACCGGAACCTCCCCGCGCAACGACTCCACCACGGCCGCTCCCAGCCGATACAGCGTGTCGTTCGGGTCGGCCTCCGGCGCGCACTCGTCGAGCAACTCGGCAAAGTACGAGACATAGCCGAGACTCTCGCCATCGCGCGCCGCCAGCGGAGAGCTGACCGGGTCGACGTAGCTCAGCCGCACCAGATCGCGCCGCTCCCGCTCGTAGTAGGCCAACCGCGCCAGCGTCAGCGGCTCGAGGCCGCCGCCGAACCGCGACTTCGTCCGGCGGGCGCCATTCGCCACCCCCCGTTTCTTGCCCCGATCTCGGGTCAGGAAGACGACGATGCGGTCCGCCTCACCAAGCTGATAAGTGCGCAGAACGAGCGCGTCGGTCGTAAACAGTGGCATCGCGACCGCCGGGCCGGAACCTCGTATTGTACTGCCGTTACACCACCTGGACGTATTGCAGGAAGAGCGTCGCCAGGCCCAGAAACGCAAAGAACCCGAAGACGTCGGTCAGGGTGGTGATGAAGACGGCTGACGCCAAAGCCGGGTCGATCTTCAACGCGCGCAGGATGATCGGGATGACGGTCGCGGCCACGGCCGCGACCAGCAGGTTGATCACCATCGCCAGGCCCAGGATCAGCCCGAGATACAGATTGCCGGACATCCCCCAGGCCACGCCGGCCCCGATGGTGCCCAGCGCCAGGCCGTTGCTCAGCCCCACGAGCGCTTCCTTGAACACGGCCTTCTGGGAATTGCCCCACGTGAGCTCGCCCAGCGCGATGCCGCGGACGATGACGGTAAGCGCCTGCGTGGCGGCGTTACCGCCCATGCTGGCGACGATGGTCATGAACACGGCCAGCACCACCACCTCGTCGATCGTGGCCTGGAATGCCCGGACGACGAAGGCCGCCATCGTGGCGGTAATCAGGTTCACCGCGAGCCACGGCAACCGCTTGCGCACCGATTCGCGAGCGGGCGAGAAGACGTGTTCGTCGCCACTCATGCCGGCCAGGCGGTAGATGTCCTCGGTGGCCTCGTCCTTGATGATGTCGATGACGTCGTCCACCGTGATGATCCCGACCAGCTTGTTCTCCTCATCGACGACCGGAATGGCCAGCAGGTTGTAGTTGGCGACGTGCTGGGCCACCTCTTCCTGGTCGGTGTCGACGCGGGCGCTGATCAGGTCGGTGGTCATGATCCGCCGCAGCGGTGTCTCGGGCGCGACCAGCAACAGGCGTCGCAGGGAGACGACGCCGACCAGATGCCGCCGCTCATCGACCACGTAGAGGTAGAAGACCATCTCTACCTCCCGCGATCCCTGGAGCGCCTGGATCGCTTCGCCCGCCGTCAGTTCCTCCGACAAGGCGAACACCGTCGGATTCATGATCCGCCCGGCGGTCTCCTCGGCGTACTCGAGCAGGTTTTCGACCTCGCCTGACGCCCGCATCTGCTCGAGCACGGCGTCCGAGGTCTGCTCCGGGAGCTCGTCGATCAGGGCCGCGGCGTCGTCGGACGGCAGTTCCTGCAGCCACTGGGCCAGCCGGTCCGGTGGATGCTCGGCCAGCAGCGTCGACGCCGGCTCCGGTCCGTACTCGATCAGCGCCTCCATCGCGAGGCGGCTGTTGTGGTCGAGCAGCAGGTTGAGTGCGACCCGACAGTCTTTTGGGGGAAGCTCGCTGAAGAGCTCAGCGAGGTCGGCCGGATGCTGCTTCTGCAGCAGATTCACGAGGTTCGCAGACGCACCGATCCGCTGCAGTCGCTTGACTGAATCGAGTACCACGTCGATTCGGCGGAGGGGTGGCATGGTCCCGTCGCTCGTGTCGAGTCGTTAGCGCGCGCCGGAGGCGCGAGTCAGGCTCGTCTGGTTGTCCCACAATCGCTACCAAGAACTTCTCAGTGTAACACTTCCGTCGCCGCCTTCGGGCGTCTGTCGTTCCACTTGGGACTCGCGCACCGCCATGCGAAGATGAACGCCATGTCGGTCGGGACCAACCTGTCGATCGTCCGGCGCGCGAGCCGCCTCTCGGCCGCCGCCCTGCTGGCCTTTGGTCTCTCGACGGCCGATCTCACCGCGCAGTCCGAGACGACGAACCAACTCGACCCCACCGCCCCGCGGGATGCCGGAACCCAGTACCGCCTTGGCTACGCCCACTGGACCGGCGACGCCGTCGATCAGGACGATGCCGAGGCGGCTCGCTGGTTTCAGCGAGCGGCCGATCAGGGGCATGCCGACGCGCAGTTCTATCTCGGGGTGCTCCACGCGGAGGGCACCGGGGTCCCACGCAGCCGCGAGACCTCATCCGAGTGGTTTCGCCGCGCCGCCGAACAGGGTCACGCCTCAGCCCAGTTCCGGCTCGCGCGCAACCTGGAACGCGGTCGGGGAGTGGAAACCGACGAAGCGGAAGCGATCGACTGGTTCCGGAAGGCCGCGGAGCAGGGTCACGTCGACGCTCAGTTCACGCTGGGGAGTCGATATCTCTCCGCGGGTGGCGACGAGCTCGCCTCCGAGGCGGGTCGACTGTATCGGCTGGCCGCGACCCAGGGTCACCTGGAAGCGCAGTACAACCTTGGCTACATGCTCTCCCAGGGCCACGGGGTCGAGCGCGATCCCGAGGAGGCGGCGCACTGGTATCGCCTGGCCGCCGACCAGGGACATGCCGGGGCCCAGGTCAGCCTGGGATTCGTCGTCGCCACCCAGGCGCTCGGGTCGAGACGGTCGTCCCCGCCCGCCCCGGCGCCCCCGCCCACCGAGGTGGCCCGCGACATCCGGCTGACGAAGGATCCTCGCCCGGACGAAGCCCGCTTCACGCGTGGGCTGATGTATCGCTACCGCCTGGCGGCCGAACAGGGACACGCGACCGCCCAGTTCCTGCTCGGCACGATCTACGAGCGAGGCCAGGAGGTGAGCCAGGATCGGACCGAGGCGGCGAGGTGGATGCGGCTTTCGGCGAACCAGGGCTACCTGGAAGCCCAGGTGGCGCTGGGCGAGATGCTGGCCAGCGAGCGGGGCGGCATTGGCGACGAGATAGAAGCCTACATGTGGCTGGATCTCGCGGTCGGAGCGGCCCGCGAACCGGATGTCAGGACCCGAGCCGAACAGGCGCGCGACCTGCTGGCGTCCCGCCTGAGCGCGGAGCAACTCGATGACGCGCGGCAGCGCGTGCGCCGCTGGCGCCCAGGTCCGGGGCGACCCGTCCCCACGCCCTGACGCGGACTACCCCCGTGACCGGGGCGCGACGCCGGCCTGGTCGAGCCACCGGTCGCTCTCGCGCCACTCGGCCCGAACCTTCACGTGCAGGTCGAGGAACACCCGGCACTCGAAGAACCGCTCCAGATCCCGTCTCGCCGCCGACCCGATCTCCTTGATGCGCGCCCCGCGCGGGCCCAGCACGATCGGCTTCTGTGAGGGTCGCTCCACCAGAATCGAACAGTACAGCTGCAGCCGCCCCGGCTCAGACTCCTCGTCGAACCGGTCGACCACCACCGCCGTCGTGAAGGGCAGCTCGGCATGCGTCGACCTGAGCAACTGCTCGCGCACCATCTCCCCCGCCATGATCCGCTGCGGCTGGTCGGTGAGGTAGTCCTCCGGATAGAGGGGGTCGCCCTCCGGGAGCTGCGCGATGAACTCGCGCTCGAGAATGTCGACGCCGTCCCCGGTCTTGGCCGACAGGGGCACGACGGCGGCGAAGTCACGCTGCTGACGATACCAATCGATGATCGGCAGCAACCGGGGCTTGGCGACCAGATCCACCTTGTTGAGCACCAGCAGGACCGGGCCGCTCGCCTTCTCCAACTGCTCCAGGACCCATTTGTCGCCGGCCCCGATCCCATCGGTCGCGTCGCGCACCAAACCGATGACGTCAACCCCCGAGATCGCCTCGTAGGCGATATCGACCATCCGGACATTCATTCGATGCAATGGACGATGAATCCCGGGCGTATCGACGAAGATCACCTGGGCCGGGTCGTCACCCGGGTAGTTCTGGACGCCGACGATCCGATTACGGGTGGTTTGCGGCTTGTCGGAGACGATCGCCAGCTTGACGCCGACGATCTGATTCAGCAGCGTCGACTTGCCCGCGTTGGGCCGGCCGACGAACGAAACGTATCCACAACGCATAGGCAGGGGCGTCGCTACATGGCCGCCGGGCGGGCGGTGTCCCGCCGCCACATCCGCACTTTTCGGATCCGGCGACGTTCAGCCTCGAGCACTTCAACGATGAGCTCGTCTACCTCGACCGTCTCGCCGATCTTGGGCACCCGGCCGAGCCGGGTCAGCAGGTAGCCACCGACGGTCTCGAATCCGTCACGGTCGACGACCACTCCCAGGTGCTCGCTCATGTCGGTGACGCTGACCGTCGCCTGATACACCCAGATCCCGTCACCTTCCCGTACGACCGGCTCCGGCTCGTCGTCGTATTCGTCTCGAATCTCGCCGACGATCTCCTCGAGCAGGTCCTCGATGGTCACCAGCCCGGCCGTCGCCCCGAACTCGTCGACGACGATCGCGCTCTGCGCCTGCTTCAGCTGCAACTCGCGCAGCAACTCGGCGACGCGCTTGCCCTCGGGTACGACATGCACGGGTCGAAGCAGCTGTGGCACGATCGGCATATCGCCCGGTATGCCATCGAGGGTCACGAGATCTTTGGCGAAGACGAACCCCAGGATGTTGTCGAGGTCATCCCGATAAACGGGGATCCTCGAGTACTCCTCCTCGGCAAACAGCGCCCGGAAGGCGCTGACCGAGGCGTCGTGCTCGATCACGACGATGTCCGGACGGGGGGTCATCACCTCGCGCACGAGCGTGCCGCCGAAGTCGACGACCGACTGCAACAACCGACGCTCCTCCTGTTCCTCGGCATCCGCCTCGTCACCCGACTCTCCGGCGGCCGCTCCACCAGACGCCTCGACGGCCGCCTCGCCGTGTTCGTTCCCGCGGGCGTCGGTGCGTGGTCGCGCCGACCGCCACAGCCGGAGCAGCCCGAGTTGGACGGGGCGGAGCACCCGCATCGCCATGTCGAACGATGGCAGCAGCAGCTCCAGTACCCGACCAGCATCGGCTCGCACCAGAAGCGACGGGACCACCTGTTCGGCCAGCAGCAGGAACACGAAGCCGGCCGCCAGCAATCCCCCGATCTGCTGCAGGCTCTCGACGCCAACGAGACGGGCCAACACGACCGCCGCGCCGGCGCTCAGCAGCCCGCGGAGAAGCCGGGTGCCGACATAGAGCCGCTGTGGCGCGTCGAGGTAGGTGGTGAGCGAATCATGCCGCGCGTCGCGCTCGGCGCTGAGCCGCTCCGGCAGCCGTACGAGAGCCCCGAACGCCGCCTCGATGGTCGCGACCCAGGCCAGCGCGCATCCGATCAGAAAGAGGAGCAGCGGGAGCATCGCACTCAGTCCGGTGGGAGCCCGCCGCGCCGGCGCAGCCGAAGCTCGAGACGTTCCATCCGCCCGTCATCACGCTCGTGGTCGTAACCAAGCAGATGCAGCAGCCCATGCAGCGCCAGCCGCTTCACCTCCTGCGCATCGGTCCATCCGGCGGCGCGAGCCTGCCGCGCGGCGCGTCCGGTGGCGATCACGACATCCCCGAGCAGGGGGACGTCACCCACCGCCGGCCCGTCGTGGTCAGCGGGAAACGACAACACGTCGGTGACCCGGTTGAGGCCACGGAACTGGCGGTTCAGGTCCCGCATCTTGCGGTCGCCCACCAGCGCGATGGTGAGCTCCCCACGAGCCGTACGCGGAGCAATCCGGGTGAGCCACGGCACGAGGCCGCGTTCGGTTCTGGGGCGGCCGCGACCGTCGGTGACGGTGATGCGGAGTCGAGACGGAGGGTCGGGGTCGTCCGTAGTCATGTCGTGGCGGGGGTCGGAGACTCCTCGGCGGTGTTGGCCTCGTAGGCCTGCACGATCTTCTGCACGAGCGGATGCCGCACGACGTCGCGGTCTCCGAACCGGACGAACGCCACCCCATCGACCTCCCCGACGACCTGCATCGCCTCGATCAAGCCGGAGACCCGTCCCGTCGGCAGATCGATCTGGGTGATGTCCCCCGTGATGACCGCCTTGGACCCGAAGCCGAGGCGGGTCAGAAACATCTTCATCTGTTCCGATGTGGTGTTCTGGGCCTCGTCGAGGATAACGAACGCGTCGTTGAGCGTGCGACCGCGCATGAAGGCCAGCGGCGCAATCTCGATGGTGCCACGCTCGAGCAGCCGGTCGACGCGTTCGAGGTCGAGCATGTCGTAGAGCGCGTCGTAGAGCGGCCGAAGATACGGGTTCACCTTCTCCTGCAGGTCTCCCGGCAGGAAACCGAGTCGCTCCCCCGCCTCGACCGCCGGCCGGGCCAGGACGATTCGGGTCACCTTCTTGGCCGTCAGACAGGCGACCGCCTGGGCCATCGCCAGGTAGGTCTTGCCAGTTCCCGCCGGACCGACTCCGAACACGATGTCGTGGTGGTCAATCGCCTCGAGATAGCGTCGCTGGTTGAGGCTCTTGGGGGCGACGTGCCGTTTGGCCGACGCCTTGACGGTCGCTCGGACGAAATAGTCCCGGAGGCGCGCTCCGGGATCGTCGAGCAGGAGCTGACCGGCGCGGCGCACGTCCTCGGCCGACAGCTGGTAGCCCTCGGTCACGAGCGCCCCCAGCTGCGACACCACCCGTTCCAGGGTCTCGACCGCTTCGGCGTCACCTTCGGCCAGCAATGCCGTGCCGTCGGTGCGGATCTGCACCCCGAGCAAGTCCTCGAAGGTCCGCAGATTCGTGTCGAAGGAGCCGAACAGGAGCTCGGTGCTCTCGTCAGGGATGGAAATCCGGGCGGCGGTCACCGTCCCGGCGTCGTCTGGTTGGTCGGGCACGTAGCTGTTCGATCGTGGCACGAAGTCGCCGCGCTGGCAACCGGGGCGCTCACACCTTGGTCTTCAGGTGCAAATCACGCAGCTGATGAGGGCTGACGGTCGATGGCGCCCCACTCATGAGGTCCACCGCGGTCGCCGTCTTCGGGAACGCCATCACGTCCCGGATAGAGGCCTCACCGGCCAGCAGCGCGATGATCCGGTCGACGCCCAAGGCGATGCCGCCATGGGGAGGCGTCCCGTACTCGAGCGCATCGAGGAAGAAGCCGAAACGCGACCGCGCCTCCTCGTCGCTGATCCCCAGCAGACTGAAGATCTGCTGCTGCAGCGCCTGGTCGTGAATTCTGATGCTCCCCCCGCCAATCTCGCTCCCGTTCAGCACCAGGTCGTACGCCTTGGCCCTCACCCCACCGAGGTCGGAGCCCAGCCGCTCCCGATCCTCGTCGCGAGGCGACGTGAACGGGTGGTGCATCGACATGAACCGGTCCTCGGTCGCGCTCCACTCGAACATCGGGAAATCGACGATCCAGGTCAGCGCCCGTCGGGACTCGTCAATGAGCCCCTCCCGCCTGGCCAGACGTAGGCGAAACTGCCCGAGCAGGGCCGACGCCTCGTCGGACGCGCCGGCCGCCACCAGGACGAGATCCTCCTGACCCGCATTCACCGCGTCGAGCAGCGCGCTGAGGTCCTCAGGTCCGGCCGCCTTCAGAATCGAGCTCTGCACCTCGCCGTCCGGCCCACGCCGTGCCCACACCATCCCCTTCGCGCCGAGCTCGATGGCTTCGTCGACCAACTTGTCGACCTGGCTGCGGGAATGCCCGCCCGCGCCTGGCACCACCAGGGCCCGGACGACGCCGCCCCCGGCGACGAGCTCGCGGAACACACGGAACTGCGACTCCTTGAACACGTCGGACACATCCGCAATCGGCATCTCGAAACGCAGATCCGGCTTGTCCGAGCCGTAGGTGGCCATCGCCTCGGCGTAGGGCATGCGGGGAAACGGCGTCTCGATCGTCTCGCCGTTGGCCGCGAAGATCGCCTGCATCAGTCGCTCGACCACGCCGAACACCATGTCCTCGGTGGCGAACGACATCTCGAGGTCGATCTGGGTGAACTCCGGCTGGCGGTCGGCCCGCAGATCCTCGTCACGGAAACACCGGGCGATCTGGAAGTACCGATCCATCCCCGAGATCATCAGCAACTGCTTGAAGATCTGTGGCGACTGCGGAAGGGCGAAGAACTCGCCCGGATGGACACGACTGGGGACGAGGTAGTCACGAGCCCCCTCCGGCGTCGACTTGGCGAGCACCGGCGTCTCGATATCGAGAAACCCGTCGGCGTCGAGCGACTGCCGCACCGCCATCAGCACCCGATGTCTGAGCTGGATGTTGCGTTGCATCCGCTCCCGGCGCAGATCCAGATACCGATAGGTCAGCCGGATGTCCTCGGAAACCGGCGTCTCCTCAGCGATCTGGAACGGTGGGCGCTTGGACTGGTTCAACACCGTCAACTCGCGGATCGCGAGCTCGACCTCGCCCGTATCGATCTTCGGGTTGTAGGTGTCCTCGGACCGACGCTCGATGGGGCCGCTGACCGCGATGACGTCCTCGGGCCTCAGGCGCTTCACCCGGGCCAGCATCTCCTCCTCGTCGCGCGCCACCACCTGGGTCACGCCGTAGCGGTCACGCACATCCACGAAGATGAGCGAGCCGAGGTCGCGCACCCGATGGACCCAGCCCATCAGTGTCGCCTCCGACCCCATGTCGGCGGCGCGGAGGGCGCCGCAGGTGTGTGTCCGTTCTAGTTCAGCCACGTCTCAATCCGTTCGTGCCACGGCCAGCAGCGTCGCGGCCACCTGGTCGCGCGCTACCGTATGTTGCTGTCCGGTCTCCATCTCCTTGATGGTGACCTGATTGTTAGCGAGCTCGTCTTCACCGAGCAGGAGCACCCGTCGGGCCCCGCTTCGATTCGCCCGTTTCATCTGCGACTTGGACGACCGGCCGTCGTAGTCGACCAGCACCCTGAGCCCGGCATGGCGAAGGTCTCGAGCCAGGAGCCGGACCGCCGGCCACGCCGCGTCTCCGAACGCGACCACGAAGGCATCGGCCGGCGTGGTGTCGGCGGCCCCATCCGGCAACGCCAGGGCCAGACGCTCGAGTCCGGCCGCGAACCCGATGCCAGGCCGGTCGGGGCCTCCGAGTTGCTTCACGAGCTCGTCATAGCGACCGCCGCCCAGCATGGCGTTCTGGGCGCCCAAGGCCGACCCCAGCACCTCGAACGTCGTGCGGGTGTAGTAGTCGAGGCCTCGGACCAGTCGATGTGACACCCGGTAGAGAAGCCCAAACGCATCGAGGTGCTGCTTAACCGCCTCGAAGTGGGTCTTGCAGGGCTCGCACAGATAGTCCTCGGTGTGGGGCAGCGCATCGATGATCGGCTGATCGGCCGGGACCTTGCAATCGAAGATGCGGAGCGGATTCGTCTCCGCGCGTCGTCGACAGTCTCCGCACAACGAGTCAACCCGTTCGCCGAGCGCCTCGAGCAGCGCCGTGCTGAACGCGGGCCGGCACTCCGCGCAACCGACCGAATTGATGACCAGCTCCACCGCCTCGATACCGAGCTCGGCGACGAAGGCCGCCGCCATCTCGATCACTTCCGCATCGAGCGCCGGATCGGTCACACCGAACGCCTCGACATCCAGCTGGTGAAAC